>NZ_JAGFPF010001137.1:0-696 GCF_025962695.1 Candidatus Symbiopectobacterium sp. NZEC135
CTGCAACAATCCCGCCCCCGTGAACAACCCCAACAACGGCACCAGATAAACCAGCATGGCGGAACGCAGCAGGCTACTTTCGGAAATACCCAATTCAACACGTTGACCCGGCAGCAAGGGCTGCTCGCACGGAACGTGCAACGCCTGCTCGGCGGACAGCCCTAATTCACTCAGAAGCCCAGTGCCACAGGTTTTACGCGACTGACAACCACTGCACCCGGAACGCTGCTCACAGTGCAGCACGGCCACGCCATTGTGCCAGGAAACCACGGTCGCCCATTCTTTGATCATACCTGCGCCCTACATCTTGCGAATTTACTGCGATTGAAAAATGACATTATCCGCAATGCGTTTGGCCGTCGTAGGGGGCAATTCGCCGACTACGGTGATTTCATAACCATTGCGGATTTCTGTGTGTACGCTGCGCCGTCCCGTGGTGACATACTGCTCGGCACGGGATTCCGACGATGGCGTAATATTAACAGAAAAGCTGAATAAACCATCACTGAACAGACGCGACTCCACCGGGATGCTTATTCCGGGCAGCGTTCTGCGGGTACGCGAGATCTCCTTCATGCCCTGCGGCAGCCATTCAGGGATCCAGCTCAGGTTAACCGTTTCGGCCGACGGTGTCGTCAGCAATGGCGGTAAGCCTTCGGTTAATAATGGGCGCAACGTTTCACGGATGTCATCACT
>NZ_JAGFPF010001134.1:0-696 GCF_025962695.1 Candidatus Symbiopectobacterium sp. NZEC135
CTGCGGATCCAGATTTTTCACCACATCGAACACTTCCGGTTCAAACTTCATCCCGTCAACATAGTGCGCCCGGTCCGCACTGGGGTTGGCTGCCAGGATCTGTGTTCCGCACTGCTCAATGATGGCGGGCGCAATCTCATCCCTGATGATCTCCGCCGGGGACTGGGTCCCCACAACCAGCATACCGTTGAGCTTACGGATGGTTTTCAGGCGGTTATAGGCGAAATCCTTAAAGATCGGATCCCGTAGCCATTTCCAGAACTCATCCATGAAGATAACCAGTCGTCGGCCGTCGAGCAGAGTGGTGATGCGGTACAGCAGGTAAAAGGAGATCGGCGCACAGACGTTTGCATCATCCAGAAACTCCGTGCCGTCAATGCCGAAGTTATCGCAGTGGCTGATATCGAAGGTGTCTGATGCGTTATCAAACACCCAGCCAAACTCGCCACCCTGCGCCCACTGCGACAGGCGAATATTCAGACCGTTCTCCTGCGCCTCCCGGGTGGCAGGCTCTGGCAGATTCTCCAGTAAACGGGTGATCCCATCGATGCGATACTGTGGTTCATTACTCATCACCGCCAGCACGGCGTCATTCAGACGGCGTTCATCACGGGGTGAGATGGTCGCGCCGTTGCGTGTACACAACAGTTTTATCAGTTGACTGATAAAACTGATATTGCGTTTCGTCGGTGGCAG
>NZ_JAGFPF010001138.1:0-695 GCF_025962695.1 Candidatus Symbiopectobacterium sp. NZEC135
ATTTTGATCGGCTTTACCGCAGCGCGTGAGTTGGGTGGTAACCCCTATCTCGGGGCTACGCTTGGGGGCATTTTGACGCACCCCGCGCTCACTAATGCCTGGGGGGTTGCTGCCGGTTTCCATACCATGGATTTTTTCGGCATTGAAATAGCGATGATTGGCTATCAGGGCACGGTCTTTCCCGTCCTGCTGGCGGTGTGGTTTATGAGTGTCGTGGAGCGGCAATTGCGTAGGGTGATTCCTGATGCGCTCGATCTGATTCTGACGCCTTTCCTCACGGTGATTATCTCCGGGTTTGTTGCCTTGCTGATCATCGGGCCGGCGGGCCGTGTACTGGGCGATGGCATCTCGTTTGTGCTCAGCACGCTAATCGCGCACGCCGGTTGGTTGGCGGGATTGCTGTTCGGTGGGCTCTATTCCGCTATTGTTATTACCGGGGTGCACCACAGTTTCCATGCCATCGAAGCGGGACTGCTCGGCAACCCGTCGATTGGCGTCAACTTTTTGTTGCCCATTTGGGCAATGGCCAATGTGGCGCAGGGCGGCGCTTGTCTGGCGGTATGGTTTAAAACTCGGGATGCGAAAATCAAAGCGATTGCGCTGCCTTCTGCATTTTCGGCGCTGTTAGGCATCACGGAAGCGGCCATTTTCGGTATCAATCTGCGCTTTGTGAAGCCGTTTATTGCTGCATTGAT
>NZ_JAGFPF010000113.1:0-5321 GCF_025962695.1 Candidatus Symbiopectobacterium sp. NZEC135
ATTATGCCTGGCTGAAAGGGGAACACGCGTAAAAGAGAAATCGTGATGTTGATGCAAAACCTTCTCCATGGACTCTGCTTGAGAAAAGGAAACTATTGTACTGATAAGAAGTTCTCCGGCAGGTCAACGCCGGTATAGTTGGTTTCTGTCTGCACTACGGTAAAAATAAAGTGAAGAGACTGCGGTTCTGTAAATGACGATATTGATTGTTTACTCAGGATTTTTTTGCATAGGAAATAGACTTATTCCCCGCCTCATGGTGCTTATTCTGAAGTGTCAGCGTACGGTTAAAAACAAAGCGGCAAGCCTCTGCGAAGCGACGCATAGGCTGCCGCCGGTTTACCGCTGCGTTATCCCTGATGTGGCAGCGTAAAATCAGTCAAGACGCTCAATGGCCAGTGCCACGCCCTGGCCGCCGCCGATGCACAGCGTTGCCAGCCCCAGCGTTTTATCACGCGCCCGCAGCGCATGCAGCAGCGTCACCAGAATGCGCGCGCCGCTGGCGCCAATCGGGTGGCCGAGCGCCATCGCTCCGCCGTTGACGTTAACTTTCTCCCGATCGAACTTCAACGTGTTGCCTACCGCCAGGAACTGGGCGGCAAAGGCTTCGTTGGCTTCGATCAGATCGAAATCATCAATCTGCAATCCTGTCTGTTGCAGGACTTTTTGCGTGGCGGGCACGGGGCCCATGCCCATCAGCGCCGGGGCTACGCCGCCGCTGGCATAACCGCGGATACGCGCCAGTGGTGTCAGCCCGGCAGCCCGCGCGGTGTCTTCTTCCATTATCACTAGCGCCGCTGCCCCGTCATTGATGCCCGAGGCATTCCCGGCGGTTACGGTGCCCGCTTTGTCAAAGGCCGGACGCAGTGCTGCCAGCCCTTCCAGCGTAGAGTCCGCTTTGGGAAACTCATCGGTGTGGAACACGACCTCTTTTTTGCGTTGTTTGACGGTGATGGGGATGATTTCGGCAGCGAACGCACCGGATTGAATTGCCGCAACCGCCCGTTGCTGGGAGATGAGCGCCGCTTCATCCTGCATGGCGCGGCTGATGTCATAGGCTTTGGCGACGTTTTCTGCGGTAATGCCCATATGATAGCCGTGGGTGGCGCAAATCAGGCCATCGCGCAGGATAACGTCTGACAGCTGCCCATCGCCGAGACGGTAGCCCCAGCGCGCTTTGGCATCAAGCAGGTAAGGGGCCTGGCTCATGTTTTCCATGCCACCCGCCACCAGCGTGGTGGCCTGACCGGATTGAATCGCCTGAGCGGCTAACGCCACGCTTTTCAGTCCCGATCCGCACACCATGTTGACGGTGTAGCCACACACCGTGTCTGCCAGCCCGCTTTTCAGCAACGCCTGACGCGCCGGGTTCTGCCCCAGGCCCGCTTGCAACACGTTGCCCATAATCACTTCATCGACACGTTCCGCATCAAGGCTGGCGCGCTCTAATGCCGCCTTGATAACGGTAGCCCCCAAATCGACCGCGCTCACACCGGCAAGCGATCCGTTGAAACTGCCGATGGCGGTACGTACTGCACTCACGATAACGACGTTTTTCATGTTTTTTTCCTCTGTTTCATCACCGCGACGTTAAAAGAACGTCAAACCCACGACAAAAATCACCCCGGAGAACAGCAGCGCAGTGATGCAATACCCCATGATGTCGCGCACGCCCAGCCCTGCGATGGCAAGCGCGGGCAGCGCCCAGAAGGGCTGGGCCATGTTCATCCACTGCTCGCCATAGGCGATAGCCATCACTGATTTGCCCAAATGTTGATCAGCGCAGAGCTGAAGAAGGTCATGACGGGGAAGGTGTCTTTATTGGCGACGTTGATGAAAAATTCGGTGATCAGACCGCCCAGTCCGGAATGTTCCATCATGAGCTGAATACCGGCGTAGAACGGGAACTGCACCAGAATACCGGCGGTACTGCGCGCCGCGGCGCTGATAGCCCGCATATAGGCCATGGGGGTTTTATGCAGCAGCAGACCGGCAATCATGAACATCATGTTGACGGTGTTGATGGTGATGTTGAACCCTTTCTCCGCGAAGTAGATGCCCAGATAAACGACACCCAATGCGCCGATAATCAGTGCCAGAATGCGGCTCTCTTCCAAACGTTCAGAAGGCGGCGCATCGGCAGGCAAGGTTTTCTGGAAGTCGGTATCGTCCTTTAACAACGCAGGATCGATGGTTATCACATCGCTGGGTCGCGGCGTCATCATGCGGGTCACAAACGGCATGACGACGATCAGGCCGAGCGTGATAAACAGATTAAAACCGGTAAACAGGGTGTGAGACACCGGCACCAGACCGGCGATATGCTCTACCGGATTGCCGGGTGTTGCCGCCAGCAGAGGCATTGAGCCGGAGAAACCGCCACCCCAGGTGAGAAAACCAATATAGGCGCAGGCGATCAGGAGCGGATAGTCCGATCCGGGTACACGGCGCGCCACTTCGCGCGCAAACATCGCACCGACGATCAAACCGAAGCCCCAGTTGATCACGCAGGCGACGGAGCCGAAAAACGTCACCAGCATCACGCCCTGTGCCGGCGTTTTGGCGGCGGAAGCCGCCAGACGCAGCAGGCGTTTGACCGGTGGTGAGCTCGCCAGCGCATGGCCGGTGACAATGATCAGCGCCATCTGCATGCCGAACGCCAGCAGATTCCAGAAACCATCCCCCCACAGTTTCACCATGCTGAGCGGCGTTTGTGGCGTGAGCCAGAGCGCCACGCCGAAGGTAATCAGCGTTAACAACATGGCGAAAATCAGCGGATCGGGCAGATAGCGGCTGACGACGCGCGTCATAAAACGCGAGATACGCCCTATCATGCATCACCCCCGACAGTGGCTTGCCACATCGGTTGCAGCGGTTCTGCCACGTCGAAGTGCGCTTCGGTTTTGGCGCGAATACTGTCCACGTCGTGGCCCAGTGCGATTTCGGTGAGCCACATGGCGCCGTTAATAAAACGGAATACCGCCAATTCAGTGACCAGCATATGGACGGCATGCTGTGCGGTGAGCGGCATGGTGCAGCGTTTGAGAATTTTTGCGCTACCGTCTTTAGCGCAGTGTTCCATGGCGATGATCACTTTCTTCGCACCGGTAACCAAATCCATCGCGCCGCCCATGCCGGGTACCATCTTGCCGGGAACAACCCAGTTAGCCAGGTTGGCCTCTTCATCCACTTGCAGGCCGCCCAGTACGCAGGCATCCACGTGGCCGCCACGGATCAGGGCAAAGGAGAACGCGCTGTCGAACATCGCTGCGCCGGGCAGAATGCCGCAGGGTTGCCCACCCGCGTTGACCAGATCGGGATGCGGTTCGGTTATCGGGCCGAGGCCAAGAAAACCATTTTCTGATTGCAGGGTGATATCAATGCCTTCCGGCAGATAGTTAGCCACCTGCGTCGGCAGGCCAATCCCCAGATTGACCACATCGCCATCTTGCAGTTCTTGCGCCACGCGGCGCGCGATACGTTGTTTGGCATCCATGATTAACGCTCCTCGGAGGTAATGATGTAATCAACCAGGGCACCGGGCGTGACCACCCGATCCGGTTCGATGTCGCCGATAGCGACCAACTCATCCGGTTCGACCAGCGTGATATCTGCGGCGAGAGCCAGCAGCGGGTTGAAGTTTCTGGCGCTGAGTTGGTAGGTTAGATTGCCGAGCGCATCGGCCTGATGGGCGCGAATCAGTGCTAAATCTGCGCGCAGTGGGCGTTCCAGCAGATAGGTGACGTTATCCAGCGTGATCCGCTGTTTGCCTTCTTCCACCACGGTGCCAACCCCAGTTGGCGTCAACACGCCGCCCAGCCCGGCACCGCCGCAACGGATCTGCTCGATAAGGGTTCCTTGCGGGACCAGTTGCACTTCCATTTCGCCGTTAATCATGCGGCGACCGGTTTCCGGGTTGGTGCCAATGTGTGAGGCGATCACTTTCTTCACCCGGCCGTTGACGATCAGCGGGCCAATGCCGGTATCGACGAACGCGGTGTCGTTGGCGATCAGCGTCAAGTCGCGCACGCCGGAATCGAGTAACGCATTAACCAGACGGGGGGGCGTGCCAATTCCCATAAAACCGCCCACCATGATGGTCATGCCATCACGGAACAAGCGGCTAGCCTGCGGTAAGGTAAGATGTTTATCTTTCATTATTTTTCCCTTTGTATACGCCGAAGTGGGTACGGGCAGGGAATAGCAAGGCGGGTGCCAGCTGTGTTTTTCAGGCAATAAATTTTTTATTTATGATTTTTTTCAATGAGTTGGTTTTGTATCTTTAACCGTAAACGGTGTCAGGTAGGCGGCGGGAAGTGAGAAGGAATTTGCACAGTGCGCAAATTCCTTCTCAGGCAAAGGCGGGTCAGGCGTCCGTTTTCGGAAGAAGGGTATCGATGCCGTATTCTTGCAGTTTATACATCAGCGCCCGGCGGCTGATACCCAACTGTAATGCGCTGTGGGTGCGGTTGCCCTGATGTTTTTCCAGCGTGGAAATAATCACCTGCTTCTCGTAGCGTTTAATCTCTTCTTTCAGGCTGGACTTTCCCCATCGGCGCTGGTGGCTGCACTGTGCAGCTGTGCTGGCAAATCGTCGGCGAAAACCACCACGCCGGTGCTCATGATCACCGCACGCTCAATCACATTCGATAACTCGCGAATATTGCCCGGCCAGTGCCAGGCTTGCAGAGCCGCCAGCGCTGCCGGATCGATATCAATGATTTCGCGCTGATTTTCCGCACAGAACTTTTGCAGGAAGTGATTGGCTAGCAGCGCAATATCTGGCTGGCGTTCGCGTAACGGGGGAATTTCCAGATGGATCACATTCAGGCGATAAAACAAATCCTGCCGGAAATCGCCGCTATCGACCATCGCGGCGAGGTTGCGGTTAGTGGCTGCAATGATACGGATATCCACTTTTACCGTGTTGTGCCCTCCTACCCGTTCAAACTCGCGTTCTTGCAACACGCGCAGCAGTTTTACCTGTAAATTGAGCGGCATTTCGCCCACTTCATCCAGCAGCAGTGTTCCCTGATGGGCGCGCTCAAACAGTCCTTGTCGCTGCACCTGCGCGCCGGTAAAGGCCCCTTTCTCATGGCCGAACAGCTCGCTTTCCAGCAACGATTCCGGCAACGCGGCGCAGTTGATTTTGATAAAGGGGCCGTTGGCTCGCCGGCTGTTGTAGTGAATGGCGCGGGCGATCAGTTCTTTGCCGGTGCCGCTTTCACCGCTGATCAACACACTGGCCTGACTGAGCGCGATCTTGGCCGTGTCGCGGCAGATCTCCATCATCCGTGGGCTGTTGGTCAGTATGTGCCCCC
>NZ_JAGFPF010001139.1:0-694 GCF_025962695.1 Candidatus Symbiopectobacterium sp. NZEC135
CAAAAGTATCCAACTGCAGCTCTATGAGACTAATAATCACGAGCACTTTAACCAGTTTAGTCACCAAACGCCTTACGATGCGGCAAGCTGTCCTGACACCAACTGCCAAAGCTGTGGTTTATACAGCAGCGCGAATACCGCCAGCGGCGAGCCGGTATTTTGGACGTTACACGATCAACACCATCAATACGGCATGGTGCTGGCCACGCGTGCCAGTGAGTGCGAACTGAGCCCCGATCAACAGCAGTTGTTGAATACCCTGTTGGGCCAACTCACCAGCACATTGGCGCTCGAACGCCAATCTGAGCACCAGCAGCAGTTGATACTGATGGAAGAGCGTGCGGCAATCGCGCGTGAATTGCATGATTCACTAGCCCAATCGCTCTCCTGCCTGAAAATTCACGTCAGTTGCATTCAGATGCAAGGCGGAAATCTGTCGGATGAGGTACGCAGTCAGTTGACCGAGATGCGCGAAGAGCTGAACACCGCCTACCGTCAACTGCGCGAGCTGTTGACCACCTTTCGACTTCAGCTCAACGAATCCGGCCTGTTGGCCGCGCTGCGCGCCACCGTTGAAGAATATGAAAAACGGTTGGGATTCCCCCTGCGTTTGCATTATCAATTGCCACCGCAAGCGGTATCGGCCCATCAGGGGATTCATGTCCTGCAAATTGTGCGTGAGGCGCTCAGCAAT
>NZ_JAGFPF010001140.1:0-693 GCF_025962695.1 Candidatus Symbiopectobacterium sp. NZEC135
ATTTGATGTGTCATAGAATTCTCCGGCGATTAGCGCGCCAGTAACTGCAAATGTTCGATAACAGGCCCCAGCGCCAGCGCAGGGATAAAGGTCAGTGCGCCAATCAGCAGCACGGTGCCGATAATCAGCGCGACAAACAGTGCGCCGTGCGTCGGCAAGGTACCGGGGCTGGCAGGCTGGGTCTTGCGCGCCGCCAGTGAACCGGCAATGGCCAGCAGTGGGATGAAAGGGGCAAAGCGTCCCATCAACATCGCCGCGCCCAGCAGCAGGTTCCAGAACGGCGTATTGGCAGAAAGCCCGGCAAACGCGCTGCCGTTGTTGTTGGCCGCAGAAGAGAGCGCATAGAGCACTTCGCTAAAACCGTGCGGTCCCGGGTTAAAGATTCCGGCGCGCCCGGCATCGGTCATCATCGCCAGCGCCGTACCCAACAGCACCAGAGACGGGGTAATCAGGATATAAATCGCCGCCATCTTCATTTCCGGCACGCCGATTTTCTTGCCCAAATATTCCGGCGTGCGACCAATCATCAATCCGGCAATAAACACTGCCAGCAGCACGTTCATCAGCATGCCGTACAGCCCTGAACCCACGCCGCCAAACACCACTTCACCCAGTTGCATCAACCACAGCGGAATCATCCCCCCCAGTGCGGTAAAGGAGTCATGCATGGCGTTGACCGCCCCGCACGATGCC
>NZ_JAGFPF010001142.1:0-693 GCF_025962695.1 Candidatus Symbiopectobacterium sp. NZEC135
CGTCCGACGCCACTTCGCCGCCGCGCCGTGCGGCTACCGCCGCATCTTGCGAGAGCGTACTCGCCTGATGCACATTCTCAGCATTCTGTTTCACCGTGGCGCTCAGTTGCTCCATGCTGGCAGCGGTTTCGGCCAAGGCGGCAGCCTGCTGTTCAGTACGCGCCGAGAGATGATTATTGCCGCTGCGAATCTCGCTGGAGCCTTGATAGATGGCACCAGAACTGTCACGAATGGTGGAGACTGTGCCAATCAATTTACTCTGCACGTCTCTGAGATAAGGGATCAGTTGTCCTACGCAGTTACGCGGACTGCCAAGATCGCCATCAGCCATCACACGGAAATGCGCTTTGATATCGTTTAGCGGTCGCACCAGATAGTTCACCAGATAACGATCGGTGATCAATAGCATCAGAGCACCAAGCACCAATGCCGCCAGAAGCACACTTCTGCCCCATGACAGTAAAGAGTAGACTTGCTGCAATGACTCGGTTGACCGCGACGTAATGCTGTTCTGGTATTTTTCCATCGCACCGCCAAAAGCAACGCTGAGCGGCGGGTAGGTGTTCATGAACAATTGTTGGAACAGCTCAGGTTTGTTGTCCTGCGCTGCCGCAATCATTGGCTGCAACCCATTGCTGATAACCGCCTGCCAGGTGTTGACCATGGCAGAAGCAATCTCAGGCTCGATGATAG
>NZ_JAGFPF010001141.1:0-693 GCF_025962695.1 Candidatus Symbiopectobacterium sp. NZEC135
TGGACTGCAAGCCCGTATCGACGTGAGCAAAGATCTGGCACCTGACCTCGAAGAGATCGAAGCCGATGGCGAACTGCTGCGGCAAGTGATCCTCAACATTTTGATCAATGCGGTACAGGCCATCAGCGCGCGCGGGCAAATCACTATTCGAACCTGGCAGGTGGACGATGCGCGTCAGGCGGTCACTATCCGCGACACCGGCTGCGGTATTCCCGAGCAGCATAAAAACAAGATTTTCGATCCCTTTTTCACCACCAAAGCGTCGGGCACCGGCCTCGGGTTAGCGCTCAGCCAGCGCATTATCAATGCGCATCAGGGAGACATTCAGCTTAGCAGCGATCCTGAGCACGGCACTGCCTTTACCCTTTTGCTACCGATTCACCATCAGGGAAATACGCCGCAATGAAACAGACTTACAGTATCCTGATCGCCGATGATGAAGAGAATGTGCGCCGTATGCTCACCACGGCATTTTCGCTAGCCGGTCAGCAAACATTTTGCGCCAGCGATGGCCGCGAAGCGGTGCGGACCTTTATCGATCACACGCCGGACGTGGTATTGATGGATATCCGCATGCCGCGACTCAACGGCATCGAAGCGCTGCAACAGATGCGCCAGCATCACCCTAAAACGCCCATCATCCTGATGACCGCCTACGCTGCCGTGGAAACCGCCGTTGAGGCGTTACGCCAC
>NZ_JAGFPF010001144.1:0-692 GCF_025962695.1 Candidatus Symbiopectobacterium sp. NZEC135
CAACGGGGCGAAGCCATTCGTCTGGCGGGAGCGGGCAGCGGTATTTCGACCGGGGAAAATGATGACGGCCCGGTTGCCTGGGGGCAGGGTTTTGGCGGCAAAGTTAACCGAGGCCAGCAAGGGGATATCGCGGGCTACGACGGGCACTTCGTTGGCGTGATGTTAGGGGGCGATGGTGAGGTCAACGACAACTGGCGTCTGGGGGGATTAGGCAGCTACACCACCACGATGGTGAACAGTAGCGGCGATAATCTGGGCAGCTCGGCGCATGTCAAATCTTACGGCGTGTTCGGCTATGCCAACTATGAAGGCGATCCGTGGTACGTCAACCTGACCACCGGCGGTATCTTCCACCATTACGGCACTAAACGTCAGATTGATTTCACCGGCTTTAACGGTAATGCCACGGCGGGCTTCAAAGGCAATCAGTTTGTTGCCTCCGGTCTGGTGGGGTATCCCCTCTCGATGGGAACCCTGTGGACCCGACTGACGCCGATCGCTGCCTTGACCTACAGCAAACTGGGTCAGGACGGCTACACCGAATCTGGCGGCAACGGTGCGGGATTGCGGGTTGACGACACCACGGTAACCTCGCTGAAAAGCGACCTAGCGTTGAAACTGGATCACCGCTTCAAAATGTCAGACGGTGAAATTCAGCCGTTTATCCAGGGCGGATGGCGTCATGAATACCA
>NZ_JAGFPF010001143.1:0-692 GCF_025962695.1 Candidatus Symbiopectobacterium sp. NZEC135
CTATGGCCGTAAAGACTATATTTCAATCGACGCCCCAATGGCACGGGCATTGCTGAAAAAAGAACGCGACGAAGAGGTGAAAGTGAAAACACCGTCGGGCGAAAAAACCTGGTATGTAAACCTGATAACCTATACCGCGCCCGCGGAATGATCGCCTGGCCGCTTATTACCTACCTCGTCACCGTGGTGTTACGGGGCTGCAGGGCGCGACATTAACGGATATTGCAGGCCAATTTTGACCACGCCGTGCTGATAAGATAGACATCGCGGGTCAGCATTTCGAACTCCAGGATGTCATTTTCCCCAATCATCGTAACCGCGTCATCAGGTGCATTATCCTCCGGGTTTTTATCCAGAGTGACATTCTTGACTAACAGGCGATTTTCATTCCAAACGGAGTCAAAACTAAACGTGCGCTGTATAGTACGAGGAATATCGTCTTCACCAATAAACACACCATCAATAAAAATTAATGCGCGGTTTTTATCGCTTAAATAAACATTGACATCGTATTCTTTTCTTATTCTATATTTTTCATTCCCCTCTCTGACTCTCACCTCGCCACAACAAATCACCGGCTTGTGAAAAGACTGACGCTTAAAATAATAGGGCCCCACGAATAAAACCGTCACCAATAATAACAGGCTGAACCATACCATTTTATTGCCAAGGTTATTTTTCAACATAGGTTG
>NZ_JAGFPF010001146.1:0-691 GCF_025962695.1 Candidatus Symbiopectobacterium sp. NZEC135
CCTGCGTAGACATCTGTCTTCCTCGTTGTAAGAAAAAACCGGCTCTGACCGGTTTTTTGTTTCTGCTCGTTTAAACCGCATCCCCCAGGTTCCCCCTGCCGCTATCTCGTCATCAATCCTCGCTTTATGCCGATTCAATCTGTAAGGCGCTTTTTTTATAGCCGGAATTAACCGCTACTTTATGCTGGCGCGCATATCGCATCCACTATTCATGAGGTTTTCTATGGTAGCGCCAGTAGCCAAAAAATGTTCTCCCATCGTATTGACGAACCTGGAGCCAAAAGCTCAACAGGCGTCACCGATAACATCATCACAGCCTTCTGCGTTAAACACCCTGAACGGGCTTGGCAACAGAGCACAACACGCCTGCGCGCCGAACGGCAGACCCGCAGCAGAGGTGGTGAGCACGCCGCTAAAAAATAACGCGTTATTACAGTGCATCAACCCCTTCACGCAGTGTATCAATGTGCGCGCGATGGCAAGATTTAATCAGTCAAAACACGCCGCAACCGCGTCGCGTACACCCGATACAGCGCAACAGACCCGCGCAGCAAGGCCAGCCTATCCCCACTCAGCCCGACAAAAAATCATGGCTACCCTCGCACAGGAAGCCGAGCAGCAGGTCAATAAAAGTCATTTACGCAAAGCGGGCGCGGGAAAACGATTGACCCGACAAGCCATCTCGGGACCG
>NZ_JAGFPF010001145.1:0-691 GCF_025962695.1 Candidatus Symbiopectobacterium sp. NZEC135
CGGTGTGGGCTGGACCGAGGATGTGAAAAAGTTTCTGCATTATAACGCCAATAAAGCGTTGATGAACCTTGGTTATGAAGCCCTGTTCCCTGCCAACATGACCGATGTTAATCCGGCAATTCTTTCCGCATTGTCACCCAACGCGGATGAAAATCACGATTTCTTCTCCGGATCGGGCTCTTCCTACGTCATCGGCAAGGCGGTGAATACCGAAGATGACGATTGGGATTTTTAAGCGACAAAATGCGGCCCGGAAGCAATGCATCCCGGGCCCACCTTCCTCTCAGCACGACGTAACCGCGTTAACGCAGAAAAAAATAGCCGTGGGGAATGGGCGGCGTAGCCGATACTTTTCGCGGTACGGGCGTTCTGACCCTGCTGCGGTTACTGTCCATCGAAAAATTGTTTAAAGAAAAAATCCCTCTATGCGTTATCCGCCACAGCAGATAAAGGGAGTATTCACTGCGAATATCCATTTTTCGCTTTAAACGACTAATAACGGAGTAGGCTATATCCTTAAGCCCGGCAGGAATACGGCCATGCGTTATCTCCTCCCAGTACTTTAACAGTTGTCGCTCGTGTGAGTTAAACCTGACATAGGCGCATTTCTCTTTGTCTAGCGATCCCAACCAAGAGTGGCTTAGCATAAATAAATCACGATTGGCGATATCTGGAGATACCACGATACAAT
>NZ_JAGFPF010001147.1:0-690 GCF_025962695.1 Candidatus Symbiopectobacterium sp. NZEC135
ATGAGCCTGTATGACAACATCGCGTTGGGCGATCCGCAGGCCAGTGAAGAACAGGTCATTGCTGCTGCCAAGGCCGCGTATATTCATGAACGCATCCTGCGTTTGCCGCGCGGTTATCAATCGGTATACGGCGATGATGCCACACTGTCTGGCGGTGAAGCGCAGCGGGTCAGCATTGCCCGTGCGCTGTTGCTGCAACCCGCCGTGCTGGTGCTGGATGAGCCTACCGCACAGGCGGACGCCGAATCAGAAGCGGCGATACAGGCTGCGTTCAATGCGTTGATCGCCCACCAGCGTCGTCAGGTGGTGCTGGTGATCGCCCACCGGCTGGAGACCATCACGCACGCCGACAACATTGTCGTGCTGTCGCACGGCCGCATTGAGGCACAAGGGTGCCATGCCGATTTGCTGGCCCGCGGCGGTGAATATGCGCGGCTGTGGGCGGCACAACAAGGGCAGCAGGAGGCGATATGCTGTTGATGCGATTGACCAGACTGATGGGGAAATCTCACGCGCTGTTGCTGCGTCATTATTTGCTGTGGGTGTGCGGCTATTGTCTGATGCAAGGGCTGACCTTTGTGCTGGTGGTGCCCATCATTCGCGCCCTGCTGGATCACCGCGTGGATGATGCATCGTTGTGGTTGCTGCCGCTAGGCGTGGGCGTGGTGCTGACAGGATATCTGCATTATC
>NZ_JAGFPF010001148.1:0-689 GCF_025962695.1 Candidatus Symbiopectobacterium sp. NZEC135
TGATGTTGGAAGAACTCAAACAGCAGGTGCTGGAGGCGAATCTGGCGCTGCCAGCGCATCACCTGGTGACCTTTACCTGGGGAAATGTCAGTGCAGTCGATCGTCAACAGGGCCTGATGGTGATTAAACCGTCGGGCGTGGCTTATCCCGTGATGACCGCCGAAGATATGGTGGTGGTTGAATTGGCGACCGGGCGCGTGGTTGAAGGTAACAAGAAGCCATCATCGGATTCAGACACACATCGCGTACTCTATCTGGCGTTTGACCAGGTTGGTGGCATCGTGCATACGCACTCGCGCCATGCGACGATTTGGGCGCAGGCGGGTAAAGATTTACCGGCTTTTGGCACCACCCATGCCGATTACTTTTATGGCGCCATCCCTTGCACCCGCCTGATGACAGACGCGGAGATTGACGGCCGCTATGAGTGGGAAACGGGGAATGTGATTGTAGAAACCTTTCACCAACGCCAGCTTTCCCCCTTGGATATCCCCGCCGTGTTGGTCAATGCGCACGGGCCTTTCGCCTGGGGAAAGGACGCCGATACCGCCGTGCACAACGCGGTGGTACTGGAAGAGATCGCCTACATGGGCATCTTTACCCGCCAGTTGACACCGGATGTTGGCCCGATGCAGCAGGAACTGCTGGATAAACACTACCTGCGCAAGCACGGCAAAAACGCCTATTAC
>NZ_JAGFPF010000114.1:0-5287 GCF_025962695.1 Candidatus Symbiopectobacterium sp. NZEC135
TGGTGCCGCCAACTGTCGGCGCGTTGTTCATCATCAAACACCGCGACGGCGTGCGTCGGCTGGCTATGCTGTAGCAGTTGGGTAACGGCGTGCTGACAGGCTGCCACACAGGGAGAACCCTGCACGGCATGGATACGACGAATCAGGTTTAATGCATCGATAATCAGCAAATGTACAGGCATCAGGCGGTCCCGGCGAGAAGCGTAGTGAAGGTGGCGGGAAAATCCGGTTTTCCCGCCCGTGGTGCATCAGGAGCAGATTTCATAACAAGGGATGTAGGCGCTGCCCGGCAGCTTCATCCTTTGCTGCGCAACGAACCCTTGCAGTAACTTATCCATGCTTTGCATCAGTTGTGCATCGCCGTGGATCTTGTACGGACCGTGCTCTTCAATCGCCTGAATGCCAACCTCTTTGACGTTGCCCGCCACAATGCCAGAAAACGCCTTGCGCAGCGCAGAGGCCAACGCTTCCGGTTCTTGATTAGGGTGCAGATTGAGGTTTGCCATATTCTCGTGAGTGGGCTCAAACGGCAATTGCAGATCGGGCGCAATACGCAATGACCAGTTGAAGCTGTAGGCATCACCGGTATGTCGGCGATGTTCCTTCACCTGCGGCATCGCTTTCTTCATCTGCCGCGCTACTTCCGCTGCATCATTGATGATGATGGAGTAGTAACGGCGCGCCTGACGGCCCAGGGTCGTGATGATAAACTCATCCAGAACATGGAAATAATCGGCGCTTTCCTCCGGCCCGGTCAGGATGATGGGCAGCACCTGTTCGCTGTTTTCCGGATTCATCATGATGCTCAGCAGGTAGAGGAACTCTTCCGCCGTACCCACACCGCCGGGGAAAATAATGATGCCGTGCCCGATGCGCACGAAGGCTTCGAGGCGTTTTTCGATATCGGGCATGATGATAAGTTCATTCACCAGCGGGTTTGGCGGCTCGGCGGCGATGATGGACGGTTCCGTCATGCCAATAAAGCGGCCTTCTTTATAACGCTGCTGGGCGTGGCCGACGGCGGCACCTTTCATCGGCGCTTCCATGGCACCCGGGCCGCAGCCGGTGCAGATATTCAATTCGCGCAGCCCTAATTGGCTGCCGACTTTGCGCCCATAGAGATATTCGGTTTCATTAATGGAGTGACCGCCCCAGCACACCACCATGTTGGGTTCTTCACCCACGTGCAGCGCGCGCGCATTGCGCAGGATGGAAAACACCAGGTTGGTAATGTGGGCGCTATTTTCCAGATTCAGGTTCTGATAGCGGCCTGCCGAGGTGATTTGTCCGCTTACAAACAGGATGTCGCGCAGTACGGCGAACAGGTTGGCCTGCAATGAACGAATGATATCGCCATCAACGAACGCCTCTTCTGGAGGATTGACCAACTCCAGTTTCACGCCGCGCTCACGGCGCAATACGTTGATATCAAAATCTTCGTAGCGGGATAGCAGCTCTTTGCTGTTATCGGTTTGGCTGCCGGAATTCAGTACGGCAAGCGAACAGTTACGGAATAAACGGTAAAGATCGCTGCTGGCCGTGCTTTTCAACATGTCCACTTCCAACTGCGATAACAAATCCATAGACCCTAACGGGCTGATATGTGTAATCAATTTTACTCCTTGAGAACGCAGTGTATAACAACAACATTTCCAGGCAGCCCCTTGTCACCGCTGCGGAGGCAAGGCGCATAACACTGATTTTATGTATTACTCCACCTTAACCTGATGGTATCAGTTTTTCCAATAATGCTGTTTCTCAATGGCGATATTGTATGGTATCCCGCACTATTGCCGGGGTAAGCGCCCGGTATTTGCAATAAAGTCAGTGTTGCTACGCCAGGGATTGATGTCCAGCCCGCCACGACGCGTATAGCGTGCGTAAACAGTCAGTGTCTCTGGCTGGCAAAAACGCATCAGGTCGTTGAAGATACGCTCCACACACTGCTCATGGAACTCATTGTGGTGGCGAAAGGAGACGATATAGCGCAGCAGGGCTTCTCTGTCGATACACTTGCCCCGATAGTGAATTTGTACCGAGCCCCAATCCGGCTGGTGAGTGATCAGGCAGTTGGATTTGAGCACATGGCTCACCAATGTCTCTTCAACAACGGGGCTCTCGGCGTGGCAGGCGCTGGAAAGATGGTCGGCATTGAACGCATAATCCACGATCTGAATATCCTGCCCGTCAATACATTCCCCTTGGAATTGGCCCAGCGTCTGCCCCTGAAAGGCATCCAGCGAGAACAGCGTCACGCTAACCTTACCCTGTGCACAGGCGGCCAGATCGCGCGTTAGCGTCTCTTGTACCCGTTGCCAATTTTCAAATACCGTCTGATTGAAGCTGTTCAGGTAGAGTTTGAAGCTTTTAGATTCGATAAGGTTTGGGCTATCGGCCTGCAAATGCATTTCGCCGACGGCAACCTGCGGCACCCCGTTGGGGGCAAGCCAGGAGAGTTCGTATAATGTCCAGATATCTTCACCGTGAAACGGCAAATGCGCGGCATCAATGCCCAAAGGGTCGCGGTTTAAACTGCGTGGAACTGCTTGTAATAAACCTACATCGTAGCTGTCGTGGTAAGATGTGGGCTTTCCCAACGGTAACGCACTGAGCGCGTCTTGTTTGTCAGAAGTGGACATAACAGGCCTTTGCAAAGTAAAAACGATATGCAGTAGTGTAACCGACTCGCCCAGTGAAGAGAAAAAAGTATGGATGACAATGTGCAGCACGCACTCCAGGGGTTTACCCAGCGCTATATGGCGGCCTGGCAGCAAGCCTATGGTCATTTACCCGCCAGTGAGGCGTTGTACGGCGTTGCTTCACCCTGCATAGTGGAAAATGACGGCGAGCGGGTATTGTGGAAACCTCAGTCTGTGGCCGAAAGCGCGACGCTCGACGGCGTGTCGCGCGCGTTGAGTATTGCGCTGCATCCTGACGCTGAGGCTTTTTTTACCACCCAGTATGCCGGGGATATGGACGCGCGCTTTGCTGATATCGATTGCCTGCTGCTGCAATCGTGGAGCGAGGATGATTTTGTGCGTATGCAGGAAAATCTCATCGGGCATTTGCTGACGCAAAAGCGACTTAAGTTGCCGCCGACGCTGTTTTTAGCCACGACGGAATCAGAAATGGCGCTGATCTCGTTATCTAATGTCAGCGGTGAAGTATGGCTTGAAACCTTTGGTACACGTGAACACCGGGTGTTGGCTCCCTCTTTGTGCGTGTTCCTGCAACAGTTGCAACCGAGAGTAAGGTGATGGTTGACTGCGCTATCTGGCGGATATGCGTGTAAGAGATATCTTACATTAATTGTGAGATATCTCTGTGTTTTCCCGGTTTCATGCACTTTTTTTTTATTTTTTTCCTTTTTAATTAATGGATTATATCTTTCTTTGCATTAAGGGTTTCAGCGTAAATATAAGAAAAAGTCTGAACAGGGTCTTGCTGTTCGTCGCCATTTAATACATCTTAGTAACCGGTTACAGGATGTATCACTTTATCGCTAAATGTGGTGAAGAAGGATAACGGCTTCAGGATGAAACCAAGGACACCTCCAGGAAGGAGATTGAGAGCCGTTACGGAGTAGCGGTGGGGCAGGAGCCTGAAGGGAATATCTTCACGGAAGATGCAGGAAGAACGGTCAGGACGAAAGTTGGACGCTTGCACGGAGAGCTGGTTAGGATAACCGCCAAGGAAAAGTTTTCACGGATGAGCAGGGACGCAGTGGTGTAGCGGGAAAGCTATAAAACGAACCGGGGGCACTGAATATCAGTGCCCCCAACTTTTTTGTAGCAGATTATCCGTCAACACTGTTCTTTATTGTGTTACCACGCCGCCCTGCGCCTGTTGGGCTCATCTTGCTTCAATGATATGCTTTGCCCTCCACGCAGCCGGTGAGAGAAAAGCATGACGCACCAAGACCACATTCGACACGCCTTACGGGAAATTGAACGCACGCTACGCGACAGCGTGTTTTGGCAATCCGCCCCGCCGCAGGCCAGTGCGTTTACCAGCACAGAACCTTTCTGTATTGACACCATGAGCGCCGAACAATGGTTGCAATGGGTATTGTTGCCGCGATTACATGCGATGCTGGATGGCGGCGTTCCCTTGCCTCAGGCGCTCGCCATCACCCCCTATTTTGAAGAGGCCCTGACCGGGGATATCAACGACATCGCGCCGCTGTTAGAGCAACTGCGCGCGTTGGATGCGTTGTTTGTGCCTGCCGATGTGCAGGGAGAACGGGATGCTTGAAATTCTGTATCAGGATGAGCATCTGATCGCCATTAACAAACCGGCAGGGTGGTTGGTTCACCGCAGTTGGCTGGATCGCAAAGAAAAAGTGGTGATCATGCAGACGCTACGCGATCAGATTGGTCAACATGTTTTCACGGTCCACCGTCTGGACCGGCCAACGTCAGGCGTGCTGCTGCTGGGGCTTTCCAGTGAGATTGCGCGCCTGCTTTCGCAGCAGTTCGAGCAGCACCAGATTCAAAAAACCTACCACGCAGTCGTGCGAGGGTATCTTTCCGGCAGCGATACCATCGACTACGCGCTGACCGAAGAGCTGGACAAAGTGGCTGACAAACTCGCGCAGCGCGATAAACAACCTCAGACAGCCATCACCCACTACCGTTCTCTGGCGCAGGTGGAGCAACCGGTTGCGGTGGGGCGCTATCCTACCGCCCGATACAGCCTGGTTGAGCTGATGCCGCAGACGGGACGTAAACATCAGTTGCGCCGTCATATGGTGCATTTGCGGCATCCTATTTTGGGTGACTCAAAGCACGGTGATTTGCGTCAGAATCGCGCCATGGCTGCGCATTTTGGTTGTGGGCGCTTGATGTTGCATGCCAGCCAGCTGACGCTGTGCCATCCTGTAACAGGGGAGCCCTTGGTATTACGTGCCGGGTTGGATATGGCCTGGATGCACGTAATGACGCAATTTGGCTGGCTAGGCAGTCTCCCTGATGTTGAAAGGGTTGAGTTTCCGCCTGACTCGGGGCAGGATAACCGCCTTTCCAGTACTGCCGAATAGCGCAGATAAGGCGTTATCGGGCACGCAGCGATACATTACACGTGGAGTCATCATCATGGCGCAAATTGGTATTTTTGTTGGCACGGTTTATGGAAACGCATTGCTGGTTGCAGAAGAAGCGGAGAATCTGCTGAGCGAGCGCGGCCATCAGGTTAAGGTGTTTGAAGATGCCGACCTGTCATCCTGGCTGGCGTATCGCGAGCAGTATGTGTTGGTGGTAACGTCAACCACCGGGCAAGGGGATCTGCC
>NZ_JAGFPF010001149.1:0-688 GCF_025962695.1 Candidatus Symbiopectobacterium sp. NZEC135
CGAACAGATTACTGCCGGAAAACATTTCGCCCAGCCGCAGGTCCGCAGACATCATCGGCAGTGGACGATACGCGTAGAATTGATCCCAAGAGAACTGGTCTCGTTCCGTGGTACGAGATTGCTGCCGGAAATAGCGATAGTCAGCGCGGTAACGCCATGCGCCCAGATTGAAGCCTGCCGTACCGTAGCTGCTCAGATAACGATCTGAACCCCTATTATTGGTATTACGCCGCGCTGAACCGACCAGATTATAGTCCAGCAATGCGCCATTGATACCTTCATCCCATTGTTCAGGCGGTGTCCAGTTGGTGTCACTGTACCGTAGCCAGGCTTGCGGAATGGTGATATCCAAATCGCCCATACCGATACGATTAGATATTTTTACCCCGGAAATCGGGGTGAGATCGGCGCATTCATTGTTATTCCATAAAACGATCATGCCGCTGGCTTCTTTTGTTAACGCCAGTTTGTTAGCAATGTCAGGCGTGATACAGGCTGTCGGTTTATTATTGTTTGGCCCCGACGGCAGAAATTTCACCTTACTTTGCTGAATTTCTCGGGCATTGATTCTGATGGACAGCAGATATTCCCCCGGAGTGACATAATCTGGATCGGAAAAGTGGCTCAGGTCGATTTTTTGACGTTCATCCACGTCCAACACGTTAATATTAAATTCTGTTGCATGCAG
>NZ_JAGFPF010001151.1:0-687 GCF_025962695.1 Candidatus Symbiopectobacterium sp. NZEC135
AGTTTTCTTTCTTGGACTGCACTGTCCAATAATTATTGTAGTATTGGTCAGTGGTGCAGCGCCCGTTTCTGTTCGTTACGTTGCCGCCAAACAGGCCGCCATATCCTTGACACCCAGGGCTGATATACGCGCCGGTTTCCAGATTACGTCGATATCCCACCGTAGAACCGTCGGGATAGCTGTTCATGAAATCACGCTGGCTTCCCCAGATAGGGTCGCGTTTAGTGGCTTCTAAACCGAAGAAACCATCAAAGCGATCCCAGGTTCCACCGCCGCTCAATTGTAATTGATAGTTATCGCCGCCGCCGCGTTCAGTGGTCCCTCCGCGTACATTAACATCGACACCCTGGGCTTTCTCTTTCAGGATAATATTGACCACGCCAGCGATGGCATCCGAGCCGTATATTGCCGAGGCTCCGCTGCTTAATATCTCAATGCGATCGATAATCACGCTGGGAATATTGGCGATGTTGGTAAAGTTCACCGAACCGCCATACGCATTGGGATAATCTGCCAGACGCCGCCCGTTGACCAGCACCAGCGTGTGGTTGGGGCCCAACCCACGTAAATTAAGCGCATTGGCAGCGGGCTGCCAGGTGTTGCCGTAGTCTTCCCCCTGCGTCATCCCGGTATTCTGGGTCTGTGTGGCGATAGCATCATAAACGTTGCGATAGCCGCGTGCCTTCA
>NZ_JAGFPF010001150.1:0-687 GCF_025962695.1 Candidatus Symbiopectobacterium sp. NZEC135
TATATGCAATTAGCGATGGTTTTGGAGCAAGGCATCAACCAGAACAAAGCGCTGGCAGGGCAATTCTTTCCCGCTGAACGCGCGATTGCGCAGCAGTTGGACATTTCTCGCGTTACGGTCTCTCGCGCTTTGGCGTTGTTGGAAGAAAAGGGATTGATTGTTCGCCAGCAGGGCGTCGGAACGCGTATCAGCCAGCACCTTGACTATTCGCTGGATGACGAAGAAGCCGGGTTCCCCAAGCTGGTGTTGCAATCCGGAGGTGTTGCCGGTAATCGCTGGCTGGAGCGTACCACCACGCTGTTGCCGGACGAGGTTGCTAACAGCGTTCCTGCCTTGAAAGGTGAGCGGGTGACCAAACTACGGCGAGTGCGGTTGATCAACGGTGAACCTGTGTCGCTGGAAACCACATGGATCCCGCTGGCGCTGTTGCCCGCACCGGAGATTCTGGAGCACTCGCTCTATCAATACTGGGCGGAGCGTGGGATTCTCCCGGCGAAAAAGAAGGTGCGCATCAAGGCGATTGCCTGTCAGGCTGAAACCGCGCGTTTGTTAAACATTCAGCCAGGCATGCCGCTGCTGTTTTATCGCCAGCATACCTACAATGGGCAAAATGGTTTGCTCGAATATTGTGAAATTTACTGTCGCAGTGATATCTACGAAATACAGATATCGGATTGAAGCCGTATT
>NZ_JAGFPF010001152.1:0-687 GCF_025962695.1 Candidatus Symbiopectobacterium sp. NZEC135
AATTTATCCTGTTTCGGAAACTGGAAACAACAGTAATGCCAATACGCTTCCCTTGATGGTGAGCGCTTTAAATAAAATAAATAATTCATCACTGAATCTTTATGGTGGTTCAGTGGTGGAAAGGTCAGGCTTTTTTGCACCGTCAACATCGACGATAAAGGCTAGCGCACAGGCGGCAACAACATGTTGTCACGCCATTTATGGCCGCGCCATCAGCTATGGTGATGCCGCGTGTTACAGCCCATCGTTCAATAACCGTACCGTTTCACGCACCCACCTGCCGCCGGATATACAACCTGTTTCGCGAAGAGAGGTAATAAGTCAAAGCTCGCTAACAGCAGAGGCTGTATCGCGTATCCAAGAATCAACAAGAGCGCATGAAATGAGAAAAAAACAGGGACTAAGGACACAATATTTTGTGAGGAATTTATCCACAACAATAGTAATGCTTAGCCGCGCGGGCATTGATATCCCAGACGGAATGTCCCCACATACGATTTATTGTAAATACACGCGTGAGAAACGACAGGCAGAGCTATTAGGCTATCACTTCAATAAGGCTGATTTTCAACATCGCATCAACATTCAGGCGACACGGAGGCTCCCTGAATTGATAAACCAATATCATTCAAGCAATGTGATGGCATTAAATATATTTTCAGCATTGCATTCGCGCTCTGCACAAAA
>NZ_JAGFPF010001153.1:0-686 GCF_025962695.1 Candidatus Symbiopectobacterium sp. NZEC135
AGCCACGTTGCAGAGAAGGTCCCTTCGGTTTGACATAAAAAAAGCCCCGCTAGCGGGGCTTTTTTTTTACTGACGGCGCGGGTGATTAATGCGCGTCGATAAAGATAAACTTCAGCAGGAACAGCGCCGCAACCACCACCACACAAGGGCTGATTTCACGCCAGCGCCCGGTTGCCGCCTTCATCACCACATAGGAGATAAAGCCCAGGGCAATCCCTTCGGTGATGGAGAAGCTGAACGGCATCATCACCGCAGTAATGAACGCAGGCACCGCTTCGGTAAGATCGTCCCATTTCACGCGTGCCAGGCTCGAGGTCATCAATACCCCAACATAAATCAGCGCACCTGCCGCCGCATAAGCGGGCACCATGCTGGCCAACGGTGAGAGGAAAATCACCAGCAGGAACAGAATACCGACCACAACCCCAGTCAGTCCGGTGCGCCCGCCAACCGAGACACCGGAAGAGCTTTCGATATACGCGGTGACGGAGGAGGTGCCAATCAACGAACCGGCCACCGAGCTGATGCTATCAACGTAAAGCGCCTGCTTCATCCGTGGGAATTTACCGCGCGCGTCGACTAACCCGGCTTTATCCGTCACACCAATCAGGGTGCCGGAGGAATCGAACAGGTTTACCAGCATAAAGGAGAAGATCACGCCGGAAAGCGCCAAATTCAGTGACCCC
>NZ_JAGFPF010001155.1:0-685 GCF_025962695.1 Candidatus Symbiopectobacterium sp. NZEC135
GTAAGCCTACGGGGGCTGTTATCTTCGTTGCAGCGACCATTGGGTGGAATGTGATTGATACGGCTTACGTGATGCCGGGTAAAACACGTTCGCTGGAATTGCAATATGCGGAATCATCAATGGTGAAATTGCCTATTTTTCAAACGATGAAGCAATATGCGCCGGAAACCTACCAAGCCCTCAAGGAAAAAGTGGTTGACGCTAAAGCCGAGGGCAAAGATCTTCAGCAGGCGATCGATCTGGTGCAGGCTGATTCATCGGCCTTTTTACTGTCGCGCCTGTATCCTGCGCCTGATGACAACGTTATCACCACGCTGAAAGTGATGCTCGAACAAGGTGAGAATATTCAGCAGCAGAGCGATGAGGCCTGTTTCAAATTTTTCTTCCCTTTTGTCAGCGGTGGGGTGAATCCACTAGCGCTGAATTCGGCTGCGCTTATTCAACGTCGAATGCGTGCCGACAGTGAATTAGTGGCTGCGTCGTATACCTCTCCCAGAATCGCCGATAAAACGCGAGAAAATGCTGCCGCCGCACAAGTATTACAGCCGGTAATACAGCGGCTGTATGGGCAATATGGCGCTGATTTGCAGATGATTGTCGATCCTGCAGCAAAACAGGTCGATCGCAAAAAGGCCTGTGACATTACATTACAGCTGTATCGCCACATTCTTGCACTGCCGCCACA
>NZ_JAGFPF010001154.1:0-685 GCF_025962695.1 Candidatus Symbiopectobacterium sp. NZEC135
GCAAATCAGGTGTTGGCTGTTTTACAGCAATACGATATTGCGGCCCAAAAGCAAGGCGGTGGGAAAGGCGGCTACACGATCACCATTAACCGGGCTGAGGCCACTGCTGCATTATCGATTATCAATCTCTACCAGTTGCCCTGGTCAGGTGATGTACAAATCGGGCAGGCATTCCCGGAGAGCGCATTGGTAGCGTCTCCCAACGCAGAGCAGGCCAGGGTCATATCACTGCAAGAGCAACGCCTTGAACAGTCATTACGCATTATTAGCCAGGTGGTAAATGCGAAAGTCCACATCAGTTACCCATTATTTAGCAATGATGCCGCCAATCGTTTCACCTCCGATCATGTCGGTGTGATCATTACTCATAAGGGAAATATTGATGAAAGCGTATTTATTTCGCAGGTAAAGTCACTGATTAAAAACAGTCTTAGTAATATTCGCTATGAAAACATTTCTGTAGTGCTTTTTGCTGTTCCCGCTATTCAATACGTTCCCCCTACAAAAGTGCGTTCTGTCGACTTTACGGTTTGGCAAGGCGCGCTGATACTTGCGCTACTCATGGTGTTAATGACAGGAATTTATTTCATCGCCAAGATGATGCGCCGTTCAACGCCCAATGATGCGGCAACACCGATGACGCATGAGAAGGAGCCACCGGCATGAATATTTGTCATGAGCAGCT
>NZ_JAGFPF010001156.1:0-684 GCF_025962695.1 Candidatus Symbiopectobacterium sp. NZEC135
GGATCAGCAGCGGCTGTTTGCCGTAGCGCGCCAGCGGCGTGACCAACAGCGTGCCCAGCAACAGCTTTAGCGCCATTCGTCCGGTAAAGTGCTGGATATCTTTGGCCGGATCGGCGCTCAATGCCCCTTGTTGAATGGCATAAAACAGCCACAGCAGCGGCAACGCGGCGGCGGCATGCAAGATGATTTTCAGCCAGAACACCTGGCGGAGTGTCAGACGCATTCAGAAATTATCCCGCAGGTTCAGACCGCGATACAGCGGTGCCACTTGCTCGGCATAGCCGTTAAACAGCAGCGTCGGTTGGCGCTGAACGTTAAGCAGTCCGCCTGCACCAATCACCCGTTCACTGGCCTGCGACCAGCGCGGATGGTTAACATCCGGGTTCACATTGGCATAAAACCCATATTCATCTGGCGCCGCCAGATTCCAGGTTGAGGGCGGTCGTTCGCGCGTAAAGCGGATTTTTACGATGGATTTGATGTTTTTGAATCCATATTTCCACGGTGTCACCAGGCGGATGGGCGCGCCGTTCTGCGGTGGCAAGGTTTTGCCATAGACACCGAGCGCCAGCAGGGTCAAGGGATGTAGCGCCTCTTCCAGGGTTAAGCCTTCTACATAAGGATAGTCAAGCCCGCCGCCGAGAAAGCGATCTTTCTGCCCCGGCATCTGTTCGGGATCGTGCA
>NZ_JAGFPF010001157.1:0-683 GCF_025962695.1 Candidatus Symbiopectobacterium sp. NZEC135
GATGATTTCCACCAGTGGCATCCGGTGCACCGGATTAAAGAAGTGCATGCCGCAGAACCGCTCAGGACGTTGCAGGGATTTTGCCAGTAACGCGATAGGGATGGTGGAGGTATTGGAGGCCAGGATGGCATTTTCGGCGAGGTGCGTTTCCGTTTGCGCCAGCACTTCCCCCTTCACCCTGGGGTTTTCCACCACCGCCTCCACCACGATATCGATATCCGCAAAGCGGCCATAATCGAGCGTTGGCTGAATCTGGCTCAGGATAGTCGCCATTTTCAAACCGTCCAGCTTGCCGCGCGTCAACTGGCCGTTGAGCAGTTTCGCGGCCTCTGCCATGCCCAGTGCCAGCGCTTTGTCGTTGATGTCTTTCATCACAATCGGCACGCCCTTGTAGGCGGACTGGTAGGCGATGCCGCCCCCCATAATGCCAGCGCCCAGCACGGCGGCCTGCCGCGGTACGGATACCGTACCTGACAGTTTCTTAGCCTTACCCTTAACATACTGATCGTTTAGGAAAATACCGACTAAAGCACGTGCGGCTGAGGTTGCTGTGAGCGTCACAAAATTCTGTGTCTCGAGGCGTAACGCATCATCGCGCGTCATCCCCGCCGCAGCCTCAACGGTTTTTACTGCGGTCAACGGGGCGGGATAATGTTTACCGGCGGTTTGCGCCACCACCGCTT
>NZ_JAGFPF010001158.1:0-682 GCF_025962695.1 Candidatus Symbiopectobacterium sp. NZEC135
ATCCTCCACTGTCCGCCGACCACCCCACGCCGGGATGCGCTGGCGCAGGCCTATGACGTTATCAGTAGCGACGACAATCTGGCGGGCGCGCAGGACGCCGATGTCGTGGTGCTGGCGGTGAAACCGCAACTGATGGCAAGCGTGTGCGAGCCGCTGCGCGGCATACTGAACGTGCCGGGCAAGTTGGTGCTGTCCATTGCGGCTGGCGTCAGCGTGGCGCGTTTTCAAGCGCTGTTAGGAGAGCCGTTAACGCTGGTACGCATTATGCCGAACACACCGTCGCTGGTGGGTAAAGGCATGAGCGGCCTTTATGCACCCGCCAACGTATCGGCGGAGGATCGTGCCTTTAGCGCTGCGCTGATGCAAAGCGTGGGTAAAGTATGCTGGGTTGAGCAAGAGAGCGGCATTAACGGCGTTATCGCCGCCGCAGGCAGCGCACCGGCCTACTTTTTCCTGTTTATGGAAGCGATGCAGCAAGAGGCGATTCGCCAGGGATTTACACCGGAAAGCGCGCGCCAGTTGGTGCAGCAGGCCGCACTGGGTGCAGCCGCACTGGTCGAAGCCAGCCCGGACACGCCGCTTGCGACGCTGCGTGAGAATGTGACGTCCAAAGGCGGCACCACCGCAGAGGCTCTGCGGGTGTTTAACGAACGCCAACTGACACAAACTGTCGCCGATGCCA
>NZ_JAGFPF010000115.1:0-5158 GCF_025962695.1 Candidatus Symbiopectobacterium sp. NZEC135
GGGTGGTTGCGTGGGCATCTCCTCGTTCTGTAACAGCGATTCAATCCCATTGCTGAGCGCCCGCCCCGCGGCATGCAGTTTCCACCCTCCCTCGTGGCGATAAATCTCTGCAAGTACCATCAGCTGCTCGTGACAGTGCTGAATCTCTGGGCTGAATTGAGCAATATTCTCCGCGATCAGCATCAGACTACTAAGTGCAGAAATGCCTTCACCGTCATCACCGTCGATAGCGATAATTATTGAAATTTTACTGACGTCTGCGTCAATTTTGCTGAGATCCAATGAGATAGTGCTTTCATGTGGAATACCCTCTGGAGCTATATTGTGATCGGGCAGGTTAGGTTGATTTAAAAATACCATGTCCTCATCCATGTTGATCATGGTGTACTTATTGATCAGAAATACAGTGTTATCTACCTGTCCATGAAAGCCAGATGGAGTGGTGTATTTTATTCTCAGTGTCAACTGCGAGGTTGTAAGGATCTGGTTTTGACCTGTTTGTAACGACATGATGCCAATCTCCTTTTGTCTATCACTCGCTAAGCGTTTGCTTAAGCGCAGAGGAGCGCACGCAGGTATGGCGCTTATCTCGGTTATACATGCTATTTAAAATAGATATTGGCAATATAAAGTCACTAAAAATATATTGTTTTTTCTTTTTTTGCGAGATGCGCTGTAAATGAGTTTTTTATATGGCGATGTGTCCCTCGGTGTTTTGTTGTGTGTATATCAATTCATTTATTTAGATGTTTATATCATTAGCTTTCCTGTTTTAATTGCGGGGTGCTACGGTGCGGATAAATAAGGAAGTAAAACCAGAGCGACACAGTTAATTTATGCTTGAGGAGGAGTGCCATTTTAGACATCAGGCACGTTCCATTCTGCTTAACCGTTTTCGATGGGGAGCGTATCGGTTGTCCGCTAAGAAATATTTACCTGAGAAGTCGAAGCCCTCTCGAGACAATTTTCTTGAATTCTTCACACTGAGTATGCTCCGGCTCTGTACAGCGGGCAGCATGCTTCAGCCCCCGACTTAACAGTTGCAACCTGCGAATGGTGTTGTCTATCTCCTTTGCGCGCTGGTGGAGCAACTCGCGGTCGATAGCAACCTTACCCTCCGTATTGAACATCGTAGCCATTTCATCCAGAGAAAACCCAGCGGCCTGGCCTAACCCAATCAGTTGCAGTTTATTCAGCACGTTTTCATGGTACTGCCTCCTCAGGCCATTGCGGCCAACAGGTGTGATTAATCCTTTCTTTTCGTAAAACCGCAACGCTGAGGGGGTAACGCCAGAAAGGTTAGCAATCTCTCGGATATCCAGTTCTTTCATTGTTGACTTGAACCTTACTTTAAGTTGCACACTGGTTCCCAGTTTAGTATGTCATCAAAAAAGGAAGCAGACATTGGATATGATTCTTGTTCTTCAAACGGTCATAACAGGTATCGGCGCAACGTTGGTCATGGATTTATGGTCATGGTGTCAGAAACACCTACTGAACGTTCCGCCACTGAATTATGCGCTGGTTGGTCGCTGGATTTTATGGCTCCCCAGAGGAAAATTCTGGCATCACACAATCGTCTCGACGTCCCGAATGCAAGGAGAGATTTTTACTGGCTGGGCATTTCATTACCTGACCGGAATACTTTTTGCGTCTATACCGTTTATGTTGGCCGGAGGAGGCTGGTTTCATGAACCTTGTCTGTTAACGGGTCTGCTGGTCGGTGTGTTAACGTTACCGGCTCCGTTCATGATGCTACAGCCCGCGTTTGGCTTTGGCATCGCGGCGTCCCGCACCTCCCGCCCGTGGTTGGCGCGCTTGTTAAGCCTTGTGACGCATCTGGTATATGGAATCGGACTTTATGGCATGGCCACTGTTCTGACCGTATTCTCATGGCCTTAACCGTGGTCTGCTGTTCCGTTAGCCTTTTCTGTCTGTGTGTGTGATTTCTTCGTGCAGTACCTCAATCAGTTCTTTCAAACCCTGTGGCAGTCGTCGGTGCCCCGGATAATAGAGATACATCGGCGGTTCGATGGGGGACCATTCTGGTAGGACGACCCTGAGACTGCCATCGCGGATATAATCACGCACTCTGTCTTTCAAACAGTAGGCAATACCGACTCCCGACAGGGCCAGCTCGATAGCCAGCGCCGTTTCGCTGACACAAACAGGCCCTGTTACATCCACCACGCGATAATCCTCTTTCCGGCGGAACTCCCACCTGTAGATAATCCCCTGCCCAGTGCGCATCTGGATGCAGTCATGAAGTCGCAAATCCTCCGGTATGGAAGGGGGAGTGTGCTGGTAAAGATACCGTGGAGAAGCCACCGCCACCCATGTAAGTTCGCCGCCAAGACGAACGGCAACCAGGTCTTCAGGTACTGTGCCACCGAAACGTATCCCGGCATCAAAGCCCTCGGACACGATATCCACCATGCGATCGTCCACGCTGATTTCGACTTCAACATCAGGATATTTGCTGATAAAGCGCGGAAGATGTCGGGCAATAACCAAACGGGCACCATCGCTCAGCACGTTAAGTCGCAGCCGACCTACAGGGCGATCTCGCATAAGGTTTATCTCTTCCAGGGCGTCGCCAATTTCCCTGAACCCAGTGGTAAGTCGCAGTGCCAGAGTGGTCCCGGCTTCGGTCGGTGAAACGGTCCGGCTGGTTCGGTTAAGCAGCCGGACGCCAAGGCGGGTCTCCAGATTGCGTATGGAATGGCTGAGGGCCGAAGTAGTAATCCCCAGTTCAACCGCTGCTTTGGTAAAACTGCGCATTCTTTCTGTGATTAAAAAGGCATTGAGGTCGGCAAGGTCGCTGCGGGTAAGCGTGGTGGGAGTTTTGGCTGGCATAGATAATGGACCGTTGAGTTGATTTCAACGTGTCATTAAATTTAATGACACAAAATCGCCTTTAAGGAATGTTAAGTTTAGATGGATTCAACATAGAGATGCAACCCACCAGCGATCTTCTCAGGGGGATGCTTTTTCATCAGACCTCCTGGAGAGATTCACGTGTTCCATATCTGGACTCTGCTTCCTGCATTATACCTGCTTTTCAGATTTGTCAGGCCGCTAACCATTTCACTTGTCCTGAAAATCATCATTGGTTTATTGATTGCGGCAGTGTGTGAGTTCCATTGGTTTACTCGGCTTCTGACTGGAAATATGTTTTCTCCTGAGTTGTCTCGGCCGCTGATGATCCTGGTGGGATGGCTCTTTGGTGTGGCCGTTTTTCTGGCTGGGCTTCTCCTGCTCCGTGACGCACTCTACCTTATTTTAAGGATACTTTTCGGTCAGCCTCTCACACACCAGTCTGGATTACGGGGGCTGTTGCTGGCCGTGGCCGTCATTTTGTCATCAGTCGCTGTTTGGCAGGGCATCAGGGCCCCGCAGGTCAATCACGTCCGGATAACGCTTAAGGGGCCTGCCTCCTCAGTTTGAAGGATTCTCGATAGTTCAACTCGCCGACCTCCATTCCAGCAGACTTCTGCCTCGGAACTGGGTACAGGACGTGGTCACCCGAACCAACGCCCTCAACGCCGATCTTATCGTTCTCACTGGGGATATGGTTGACGGCTGGGTGATGTCCCGCTATGGGGACATTGAACCTCTGGGCGACCTGCGCGCAAAACACGGGGTTTGGGCTGTGACAGGTAACCACGAGTACTATTTTTGTGCCCCGGACTGGGTGAAAACATTCGAAAAACTCGGGTTAACCTTCCTGAACAATTCCGCTACCCGTATTACCCAGGGGAGTGCTGCAATCTACCTTGCTGGCGTTACTGATGCTGTCGCTCCGAAATATGGGTTGCAGGGTCCCCAACTGAATGATGCCCTGGCAGCACGCCGTCCTGATGACACGGTCATTCTGCTTGATCATCGTCCGGGAAACGCCCGACAAAACGAAGAGATGGGCGTTAGCCTCCAGCTTTCTGGTCACACTCACGGAGGCATGATTTCCGGACTCGATAAACTCATCGGATCCGCCAACAACGGGTTTGTATCAGGCCAGTACCCTCTGGGAGCGATGACGCTGTACGTGAGTAACGGTACAGGGATTTGGAACGGATTTCCCTTTCGCCTTGGCAAGCAGTCAGAAATAACACTCATCACCCTGCACAGTACAAATCACGTTCTCAGGAGTTAGACTCAGTGTCAGAAAACAGCATGATAGGGGCAGATGGACGTATCCGCCCACCCTTAGGTCTTTTGCCCGCAATGCTTGCGCTCGGTGCCGGAGGATTATGCATCGGTACCGGGGAGTTTGCCCCAATGAGCCTTCTGCCCGATCTCGCTCAGGGCACGGATGTTTCGATTCCAGCAGCCGGTGGCTACATCAGCGCGTATGCGGCTGGTGTGGTGATCGGTGCTCCAGCTATCGCTGTACTGGGTGCGCGACTGCCACGCAAAATACTTCTGCTCATTCTGCTGATGATTGCCATGGTTGGATATGCATTTAGTGCCATGGCGTGGAACGCTCCCTCCATGCTGACTGCTCGCTTCCTCTCCGGAATGCCTCATGGTGCATGGTATGGCGTGTCGGCTCTGGTTGCTGCTTCTATGGTATCACCACAGCATAGGGCACGTTATATCGGCTATGTGATGCTTGGGCTTGGGGTGGCAAACGTGGCGGGCGTTCCGCTGGTTACCTGGGTTGGACAGGTTCTGGGCTGGAGAATGTCTTTCTGGGGCGTGTTTGCGGGACTGGTGCTGACGGTAGCAATCGTTTCGCTGTGCGTTCCCTCCATTGCTGCTGATGGTACTGCATCTCCCGTTAAAGAGCTTGGGGCGCTGCGTAGCCCCCAGATACTGATGACGTTTGCGGTGGCTTCAGTCAGTTTTGCGGGTATGTTTGCAGTATACAGCTTTATCACCCCCGCGCTGACCGAAATGGCTGGCTTCTCTTTGTCAGCCGTACCCTGGATCCTGATTCTCTGGGGGGCGGGTATGGTTGCCGGTAATATTATCGGAGGGCGACTAGCCGACAGAGCGCTTATCCCATCGATCTTTGGCATCATTATATGGAATGTGGTTTTTCTGGTTCTGTTTTCTCTGACGGGCTCCCTACAACTGCCGACGCTCATGGTGCTGTTTTTGCTGGGGGGCGGGTTTGCTCTCGTGCCTGCGCTCCAGTCGCATATGATGGACATTG
>NZ_JAGFPF010001159.1:0-681 GCF_025962695.1 Candidatus Symbiopectobacterium sp. NZEC135
CTCAACCTGCCGCTGTTGCTCCACCAATGCAAAAAATATCCCGTTTGCGTTGGAGCATTATTCTGGTGTTGCTGATCGCCGCCGTGGTGAACTACCTTGACCGCGCCAACCTCAGTATCGCCAACACCACCATTTCGAAAGAGTTCGGCTTTAGCTCCACCCAGATGGGCCTGCTGCTTTCAGCCTTTCTGTGGCCCTATGCGCTAGCCAACCTGCCTGCGGGCTGGCTGGTTGATAAATTCGGGCCGAAAAAAATGTTTTCCTGGGCGCTCGGGCTGTGGTCAGGCTTCACCATTCTCGCGGGCTTCGTTAACGGCTACTCCATGTTCTATGGTCTGCGCATGATGCTGGGCATCTCTGAATCACCGTTTTTTACCTCCGGTATCAAGATCACTCATCGCTGGTTCCCCAGTAATGAACGCGGACTTCCCACCGCCATCATCAACACCGGCTCTCAGATCGCCAACGCCGTTGCACCGCCGATCCTGACTATTCTGTTGTTAACAATGGGCTGGCGCGGCATGTTTATCGCTATCGGCTTGGCAGGTATCCCGATTCTGCTGTTGTGGCTGAAACTGTATCGCAATCCCACGCCAGCGGAAGAAGTCGAGATTCACGGTGTAGAAGAAGCGACGACGGAGCAACAGGCGAGCCAGCCCAAAGCAAGCTGGGGTTCGCTGT
>NZ_JAGFPF010001160.1:0-680 GCF_025962695.1 Candidatus Symbiopectobacterium sp. NZEC135
ATTTTGCTGACGGGATTGATTGTCGGGCTGCTGCTACTGTTTTTCACCGATCGCTATCTGGTGGCCTGTTTGGTGAAGCCACTCGATACGCTACGCGATCACTTCAGCGCTATCGCTTCCGGGCAACTCGGCAAGCCGATTCATGATTTTGGTCGTAACTGTGTGGGGCGGTTGCTGCCTCTGCTGCGGAATATGCAAACCAGTCTGGCGACGACGGTAAGCACCATTCGTTCCAGCACCGATGCCATCTACCTTGGCGCATCCGAGATTGCTTCCGGCAATAATGACCTTTCATCGCGTACTGAACATCAGGCTTCCGCACTGGAAGAGACGGCGGCCAGCATGGAGCAGTTGACCGCAACCGTCAAACAGAATGCGGAAAACGCCAATCACGCGAGCCAATTGGCGTTGCAAGCGTCCAATACGGCGAGAAAAGGGGGCGAGATTGTCGATAACGTGGTGAAAACCATGGCGGAGATTTCAGGAAGTTCAAAACGCATCGCCGAGATCACTACGGTGATCAACGGTATTGCGTTCCAGACCAACATCCTGGCGCTTAATGCCGCCGTTGAAGCGGCGCGGGCCGGTGAACAAGGGCGCGGTTTTGCGGTGGTCGCGGGTGAAGTACGCAGTCTGGCGCAGCGCAGTGCGCAGGCGGCAAAAGAGATCGAAGGGTTGAT
>NZ_JAGFPF010001161.1:0-680 GCF_025962695.1 Candidatus Symbiopectobacterium sp. NZEC135
TTTGAGGGGACACGCTGCAACAGTTCGGCGGCGCGAGCCACTGAGCCCGTTTCCGCCACCAGGCAGAACATCCGAAGCTGCGTCAGGTCCATACACCCACCTTTCATTTTGTGAGACTAACTTTGATGAACTTATTCATTTTAAGTGATTAACTCAGTCTAACGATTACGACCTGACTTGGCAACGTCCTTGTTACATCTGACAGAAAATCAGTGCTGAGGCGCAAGCCGTTCAGCACGATGCTAAAGCGTGATAAACCTATTTCAAGTCTGTTACAAAACCGCAATATTGCACCTGCTTCATGAAGGAAATGCCTGATCTTTTGCCATGTTATCGCAAGGTTATGGGTAACATTTTCCTCACTAAAGGGAGTGATACCGGATATTCACTGTGACTTTGTATAATTATTAGTTTGCTATATATAAAAATAAATTAATATTTCCTGGCTAAAACCCGAGAAATATCTACTGTTATTATGCCCGGAGCAGGGCGAATAAATACACGGTGTAAAAAGGCGCTGATGGCCAATGGTTTTTCATGTTCAAAAATAAAAAAACCAAATGAAAGCGGAATTTATTACGAAAAAAATCAGTTCGTGCTAACAATTGACTATATCTATTGTTGCCGATGTTTTTATCGTGTTTAATGCTCGGCCGGGGTAAAGGTGAGTCGTTTATTGC
>NZ_JAGFPF010001163.1:0-679 GCF_025962695.1 Candidatus Symbiopectobacterium sp. NZEC135
GTAAGCGTCCAGTCAGCACCGTCTGGTTTACTGCATCAGGTTCTGTAATTTAGGTGTCCACTTATTTTTGCAGGTGGACACCTCCGTGAGTACTCAACAACGACGTTCCCGTAAGCAGTATTCCCCAGAACTGAAGCTGAAATTGGTCAAGATGGCCGTTAAGGCCAGCAACGAAGGCAACAGCGTTGCCGCGCTTGCCCGTCAGTACGATGTTAATGATAATTTGCTCTTCAAATGGGTACGCCTCTGGCAGCGCGAAGGGCAGGTATGCCGCCCTCGACGCAAGTACCGTAAAACCCCATCTCCCGCACTTTTACCTGTTCAACTCACGCCGCCAATGTCGGATTTACCGCCCATTGCCACATCCAGTGGTTCACCGGATATCGTCTGTCACGCCCGACTTCGTCAGGGTGATATCACGCTGCATAACCCCTCTACGGAGTTGATGCGCCTCGTACTGCGGGAAATGATGTCTGGTGAGCCACGATGATACCCCTGCCCACTGGCACACGGATCTGGCTGGTCGCCGGTATTACCGACATGAGAAACGGCTTCAACGGCCTTGCCGCAAAGGTACAGATAACACTGAAGGATGACCCCCTGTCTGGTCATGTGTTTATCTTCCGTGGACGCAGCGGCAATCAGGTGAAGCTGCTCTGGTCTACCGGTGATGGCCTGT
>NZ_JAGFPF010001165.1:0-679 GCF_025962695.1 Candidatus Symbiopectobacterium sp. NZEC135
GTTGCTTAGCGCGGGATTGATAGGGGGGACGCGTTATGGACCAACCAGTGGGTGATTTGGTTGTAAATCTGGATGCCGATACAGCGTCCTTTAATGAGCAGGTTGAACGCGCTAAAACTCAGCTTGGTACATTTGGTAATTCTGCGAACAATGCGGCGAAAGTTACTGCTGATATGGCAGCAAAACAAGAAATCGCACTCCAGTCCTTGTTGGAGAAAATCGATCCCAACATCAAGGCCATGAATCGCCTGGATGAACAGTACACCCAGCTTATCTCGCATTTTGTTGATCGCCGGATTGATGGTGAACAATTCGTTAAGTTCAGTAACACCATCAACAAGACCAGAGAGGAATTATTAAAATCTGCTGCCGTTGCGGCCAATGACATGCCTGCCGCATTGTCGAAGCAAGCTATTGCGGCACAGAAAGCGGGTATTTCTGTCGGCCAGTATCGTGCCGCGATGCAAATGCTACCGGCGCAGATGACGGATATTGTCACTCAGCTGGCGGGCGGGCAAAACCCCTTCCTGATCCTTATTCAGCAAGGTGGACAGATTAAAGACTCGTTTGGCGGACTGCGTGGGACATTCTATGCTTTATCCAGCATGATTAATCCCGCCTATCTTGGTGTGGCTGCTTTTGCTGGGGCGGTAGGGTATCTCGGCTATGAGGTTTACCA
>NZ_JAGFPF010001162.1:0-669 GCF_025962695.1 Candidatus Symbiopectobacterium sp. NZEC135
GAAATGCAAGGTAGGGAAATGGCACGCAAACAAACCATTGATAGCGATCAGATACTTGATGCAGCGGAAACCGTTTTGCTGCGCAGTGGTGTGCACGGTTTCACCCTCGATGCCGTTGCCGCTCAGGCAGGCATCAGTAAAGGTGGGCTGGTTTACCGTTTCCCCAGTAAGGATCAACTGATTCAAACCCTGTTACAGCGGGAACTGACTCGTTTTTCGCAAGACGCTGAGCAGCGGGTGCCGACATGCTGGGTCATATCAGCGCTATCGGACAAGAGACTGAAGAAACTGCGTCGCGCGCCATTGGCTTGCTGACCGCGCTGGTCCATGCCCCGGCCATGCTGGCACCGGTACAAACCTTTTACCGCACGCAACTGGCGCGTCTGGCACAAGCGACACCGCTCACCAAACGCTTGCGCATTGCTTTTCTCGCCGCAGAAGGCGTGTTCTTGCTTCACGGCACCGGCTTTGCCGCCATCAGCCGGGATGAACGCCAATCCATGCTTGATGACGTCTGCGATATGGTGCGTTCGGCCTATAACAGCCATGAAGAAACCGCACGACCTAGCGGTACAATACAGGCCTATTCCCCCAGTTCGCCACCGTTTCCCCCGACACCGGCGGTCGCCTGGTTATCCGCCAACGGCGTGAACGGGGTCAGCCTGTCGG
>NZ_JAGFPF010001164.1:0-679 GCF_025962695.1 Candidatus Symbiopectobacterium sp. NZEC135
GGCATATCGGGATGTCGCACAATATTGTGCGGCTGTTGAAGAATTTCGTCGGAGCTGTAACCGCTGGCGGTAATAAAGTCGGCATTGGCATAGGTAATATGTCCGGTCGGTGTTGTGACCGACATTAATTTAGCTTTTTCATCTAATGGATACTGAATGTCGCTTACAGGAAAGTTCTTTCGCATTTGCCAGTCCTTTTCGTTAATGCCAATACGACAGCGATAAAGGTTCGAATGATAATGACAATACACATAACCCCGCTCAGGCTGATTACCCGCAAATACCGGAAACCGTGAGGAGGCTAATGACTTTTTTGTGATAATGGCGAAGCGTGATAAATAACAAAAAACGACCCTATTCATTATAGGTGACGTCCAGAATTTTGAAGGGTGCAGCAATGTTTTTCGTGTGAGAAAAAAAGACCGGACAGTGTCCCTATCCGGCCCTGAACCGAGGGATTAACGCGGGGCGTTGAAAACGGAAATGGCGCGGGCCATATCGGCAATTTGTCGCTCCAACTGATCGGTCGCGCTGTGCGACTGTCCCGCTAATACCGTATTTTGATGGGTCAGTTCATCAATCTTGGTGACCGCGCTGTTGATCTGATTCAGCCCGTGTGATTGCTCCTGCGTGGCAAGGCTGATCTCTTGCATCAAATTGGTGACACGCTGCACCTGCT
>NZ_JAGFPF010001166.1:0-678 GCF_025962695.1 Candidatus Symbiopectobacterium sp. NZEC135
CAGTCCAACCTTAACGCTGGTCACCGAGAGCCTGCCGGACATCCAGGAAGGCTCGATCGTGTTGTATCGCAAGTTTCAGGTCGGCGAAATCATGCGTATTCGCCCCGGTGCAGAAACGTTCGAAGTCCAGGTTTACCTGCATCCGGAATATCGCAAACTGCTGACCGAACGCAGCGTGTTCTGGGCCGAAGGCGGTGCGCGCGTGCAATTGAGCACCTCAGGGCTAACGGTTCAGGCAGCGCCCCTTAACCGGGCGATCAAAGGTGCCATCAGCTTCGATAACCTCGAAGGTGCCCCTGAAACCAAAGGTGGAAAGCGACTGCTGTATAACACCGAAACCGCTGCACGCGCCATTGGTAGCCGTATTGAACTGCGGACCTATGACGCCAGTTCGCTCTCTGCGGGTATGCCGATTCGTTACCTTGGTATTGAGATCGGGCGGTTGGATTCCCTTAAATTGGCAGAGCAGCGCAACGATGTATTGGCGCAAGCGGTGCTCTACCCTGAATACGTTAACGCGTTTGCCCGCGCGGGTACGCGCTTCTCGGTGGTGACGCCACAGATCTCAGCGGCCGGTGTCGATCATCTGGAAACCTTGCTCCAGCCCTACATTAACGTCGAGCGGGGCACCGGTGCGCAACAGCGTCAATTCGAGCTGCAACAGGCTACCATTTCCGA
>NZ_JAGFPF010001168.1:0-678 GCF_025962695.1 Candidatus Symbiopectobacterium sp. NZEC135
CGACTGGCGTTGCTGGCGTGGGCGAACCAAAAAGATGCCTGGATCATCGAGGATGACTACGACAGTGAATTCCGTTACCACGGCCACCCACTACCGGCCCTCAAAAGCCTCGATCATGAGCAACGCGTGCTTTATACCGGCACTTTCAGTAAAGTCCTTTTTCCCGGCTTACGTCTGGCCTATCTGGTGGTGCCCCCCTCTCTGCAACTGACCTTTCACGAGGCAGTTAACCACTGGCCCGGTCCGGGTTCGATTCTGCCACAAGCGATGGTGGCAGCGTTCATGCAACAGGGGCATTTTGCCCGCCATTTGCGCAAAATGCGTCAGTTGTACGCCGTCAGGCGTGGTTATCTTGTAGAGGCACTTGAAAGCATTTTCGGCCCTTCTTTGCACATCCAGCCTCAGGCAGGGGGGATACAGGTTATGGCCTACCTGAACGAACAACAATCCGATAAGGCACTGGTGATGGCAGCCCAAGCAGCAGGGCTTGGTGTTAAAGCGCTCAGCGAATGGGATGCAGGGATCCCGCAGCAGAACGGGCTACTCATGGGATTTACTAATTTTACCTGCGCGGAAGAAGCACAAGCGGCGGTGAAACGTTTAGCAGCACTGCTAGCGACATGAGACTCTTGGCAACGTGGTAGAAGCAGAAACAGGCGTCTGTTCTGCCCCACCGCC
>NZ_JAGFPF010001167.1:0-668 GCF_025962695.1 Candidatus Symbiopectobacterium sp. NZEC135
TTGTTGGTCACACCCTGCAAGTTGGCATCGCGGGCGCGTTGCTGATCTTCAAGGCGCTGTGTCAAAACCGGCAGGGTTTCGTTGCTGCTGTCGCCGAGAATGACAATCACCGCACGCTGGCCGTTATCGTTGGCGTAGACATGCATGTTGTTGGCTTGCGAACCCACTTTTCCACTTTGATCATGCATATCCGCAGGCAGCGTGAACGTGATGTTGCCAGACAGCAGCGAGATGGTTTGACTGGCGGTTTGCGCGGCCGGAGCATCGTGTCCGGCGTGGCCCGCATTGTCGTCTTTCTTACCGTCGCAGGCGGCTAATAGTGCGGCAAGCAACGTAATTCCAAGATATTTCACTAGCTTCCTTTTATCAGGCATGCACGGGTAAACCGCTATATCGCACCCTATTCACTGGGGAAACTCAAGCGTTTTGTTGTCACAAAACCTATTTAGGACGGTTCCTGAGACAACCCATCCACACGCGGGGGATGGGTTGTCAGGCATCAGCGCCATTGTTCAGCCGAGGGCGGCTCGCGCAATGCGGGATGACTGTGGGATTCACTCAAACGCTTGAGCAGCATATTGAGCATCACACCGTACATTGGCAGGAAGAACAACAGGCTAATCAGCAATTTGAAGGTGTAATCGACCAAGGCGATCTCCACCCAGTTG
>NZ_JAGFPF010000116.1:0-4835 GCF_025962695.1 Candidatus Symbiopectobacterium sp. NZEC135
GTTGCGGGCAAAACTGCCTTTGTCGGCACCATGACTACCACGGCGCAAGGCCAGGGCGGTATTGATATGCGCGATGAGATTAACGCGCTGTCATTCAACGAACTGATGAACAGCACGTTATTCCAGAAAGCCTTTGCCGCTATTGATACCGATCCGAACAATGCCAACCTGGACGATACGCAGAAACTAACCATGGCACGCAGCCAGGTAGCGGAGCAAGCTGCCGCATCGGTAACGTCTGATCCGCGTCTGCTGGCAATCAACATTGCTGCATCCTCTTTGGGTGGCCATACACTGTTATCGCTACTGACGAAAAAAGGGGCTGCAAGTGCAGAAGGGGCGACGGAATTTGCGCAAGGCGCAGGGCAACGCTATGCCCAGAATGAACAACTGATCGATACTGCTGGGCAGAAAATTGATCCGATGAAGGATGTGCTGGAGGTCGGCGCCAATAATGCCGTGGTCGGCGCAGGCATGGGCAGTGCGTTCGGTGCCGTTGGCGGGATGCGTGGGCGACGGGCCGAAGCGCAACGTGAGCCTACAGCGGATTCTGCTGTGCAGACTGATTCTGTACCGGGTAGTGAACCGTTTGCGGAGAACGCTGAACCAACCGCTGCGCCGAGTGCTCCAGTTGCACCCAGTCCGCAGGCAACAGAAAACGCAGCCGGTATCCCTGTCAGCCAACTCGACGATTTCCGCGATACACCCGCCTATCTGCGACAGGATCCGCGCATTCAGGGTTTTGCCGACGATAGCGAGGTGCAACAAGCGTTAGCCAATTCGCAACCTGCACTCACCGCCGATGAACTGATTCGTCAGCAGATCGACAATGGAGAGCAAGGCTATTCACCGCAAGAGCTGGAGACGCTGGCACAGGCTGAGCAGATTATCGCTGCTCGTCGACCACGGCTGCCAGCACCTGGACAAACTTCTGTGATTGCCATGCCGGGTGATCTGCATGCGCCACTGAACGACGAAACACAATCTGGGGTTGGGCCACAGTTTGATGCCGGGCAGCAGGTGCGCGGGCAGCAATTCATTCCTGCCGAACGGTCGCAGCAGCCTATGAATGAAGTGGGCCGCGCCAACCAGACCTATGATGCTGAAGCGGTGCCAACCCATGCCATTGAAGATAAGAATATTTTTTTCGCCAAGCGGGGCAGCCCCCGCAGTTCTCTGGCGGTGAGATGCGCACACAGCACCAATCGAGAGAGAGCCATAATACGGGGGCTGAGATTCACGCTTTTGCCGGACTGACCGATCAGCGCCATCGGGTTGCTGGCGTTCCGGTTGATGCAACTACTGAGGCCTATGCGCGCGGTGAACCTGTGGGGGCGTTGAAGTTTTACCAACGCGATCGCCCATTTAGTAATGAGCGTGTCGCTAAGCATTCCAAATGGGGCAAGATGCCAGGGGCCAAAGTCGAAAAAGTTGAAGGTGGCTATGGGGTACGTTTGCCAGCCACTGAAACTCCGCAAAGCAAAATCACGGATTTCGGTGAAGAGTTACGTGGTGCCGCTAAACACCGCTGGGGGCAATTCTCTCAGGCCATGGACACGGCTTTTAACCGTTATGAAGTGAGTGCGCAGCCACTATCCAAAGTATTTCCTCACCCTGAATACAGCAAAATGGCTGAAGCAGGGATCGGCAGCGATGTGCTGGCGTCGCTGGCGGTATTACGGGCGCACATCCCCAATAAGCCAACTAACGCCTACCAGGCTGCAAATTGGGCCGATAACGTGCTGAACATGAAATCGCTGGCGAATGGCATTATCAACGGCGATATGAAAATGGATGATTTCAAAAACCACATGCGCGCAAGAGCGAATTTGTCGCGCGTGGCCGACACCATTGATTTGGTATCGCAGTTCGCGCCGGATCAAATGAAAGAGGCGGCTAAATATCGGATAGGTTCCGGGCATTACACGGTCTATGACGGGAAGCCGTACCCAAACGGTAAAACAATCTATGAGTTGAGAACGATAGGCAACAAGCCCATTCGGGATACGTATGCTGAGAGTGTGGAGGCACTGCTGCCCAAGGCAAAAGCCTACATTGAACAGCAGATCGGTGCTGCTCATGAGAATGGTAGCGGTAAACAGTCGAAGATTGAGGTTTTCCGCCGCCGGGCCGATGGGCAGATTTTTCTGGGTTATAAGGGCAGTACGCAGGTATTACCGCTTAAGGCTGGCTTTAAAGACAGTGCTGAAGCGCGCGACTACCTGAAAAATAACCGTGCGGAACTGGAAGAAAAGCTGGAGAAGCTGCGCAAAATTTCCCGGGAAGAACAACGCGGCACAGAAAACCAAAAACGTAGCGGGCCAGCGCGCCGGCAGAGTGATGTAACCCCAGATAAGTTTGGTGACACCTTCGGTTTTCGTGGCGTCCAATTTGGCAATTATGTCGAAGATGCACGGCGCCAGGCAGATTTGAATGATGCCTTCGATGCGTTAACCGATATGGCCGATGTGCTTGGCGTACCAGAAAAAGCGTTATCACTGAATGGTGAACTTGGGCTGGCGTGTGGTGCACGCGGGCGCGGAGGTGCCAGAAGTTTCAGCGCGCATTATGAACCGGGACAAGTGGTGATCAACCTCACCAAAGGCAGTGGAGCGGGTTCACTGGCGCATGAATGGTTCCATGCCCTGGATAACTATTTTGGTCAGGCCGATCAGCATGGTTACGACAACAAGGGAACCGGTGACAATTTCATAACCCGCTCTCAGCGGCGTGATCGGGTGTTTCAGAATGGGAAAATGGTGCCCACTACACACCCGGTTCGCCAGGAGGTTTACCGTGCATTCAAGGATACCCTGCAAGCTATAAACAACAGTGGCATGGTTGAACGTGCTCATACACTGGATAGCACCCGCAGTAAACCTTACTGGTCTACGGTAGTAGAACTTTCTGCTCGTGCCTTCGAGCGCTATGTGCAGGATAAAACGCAATCGAAGGGCATCAGCAATGATTATCTGGTTAACGTTCGTAAATCGAATGAGCATGCTGATCCGCAAACCTATGCTTACCCTACGGAAGCAGAGCTGTCCGGTGGTATTCGAACCGCATTTGATAATCTGTTCCGAACGCTTAAAACGAAACCGACAGAGAAGGGCATCGCCTTCTACTCCCGCGCCAGCGCCCCCAAAAATGGGGGCGTTGTCGTTTCTGGGGCTGATATCGGTGATGGCAACATTATTCACGATGGCAGTTTCAGCAAAGATGGCAGTAAACCGGCCACGGGCATGCTGCGTAACCGCGTACAGTTGGCAGCTGATGGTTTTGTCTCAAACCTGAACGGCGCTGCAAAAATCAAAGTGAAAGCGGTGCAAACGCAAGCTGAAGCGGCGGCGATGATGCCCAACGGCATTCCGGCGGAGTTTGGCATAGTGCATGCTATCTATCAGCCCGAACTGAGTCGGGTGATTGTCATCGCAGACAATATTGCCAATCCACGCGAACTGCGCGCCAAATTGCGGCATGAAGTGATCGCACACCATGGTCTGGCATCAGTGATCGGCGATGTGGAATATGACCGTATCATGCGCGTCCTGCATGCAACCCGTAATAGCCAGAATAAAACCATTCAGGAGGTGTGGCGGCAGGTTGAGCGCTCTTATGGTAATGAATCGCTGGAGGAGCAAGCCAATGAGTTTCTTGCCCATATGGCAGAACGCTCGGAGTCTGGCGGGCTTGGTGCGGCTTGGGATCGGTTCGTCTCCATGCTGACGGCTGCGCTGCGTCGTGTGGGTATTATCAGCCCACACACTGATGTTACGCCAGCAGAGATCCGCAGCATTCTGCACACTATCACCGGCCGCTTTAAAAAAACGGCAATGTACGCCAACGAACAGCCAGGTACTCGAGAGTTTGAGGATACTTTTTCGCGTTCTGATGCGTTGTATTCCAAAGCGGAAGATACCGATCTACTCAGGCCTCTACCGGACGAGGCGGAACGTTATCGCGCAGAACTGAATAAAGCCATGCGGTCGCTACGGTCTGGGGACATGACTATCCCTATGGGTAGAACACCGCCTGTGTTGCGGGCGCTGGGTGCGCCCAATTTAAATATGGTGATCTCTCGTGACACGGTGCGTAAAGCGACTAATGGCGTGAAGCACGACGTGCCAATGGACGTGATTGAACGATTGCCGGAACTGATGCATGACCCTCTGGCAGTTTACCGTTCGTCCACTCAAGCTGATGCCGTGGTGGCGCTACTGGAGGCGCAGGATACTAACGGTAATCCGGTAGTTTCCGCAGTCCATATGAATGCCAAGAAACAAAACTTAGTGATCAATAGAATCGCGTCGGTTTATGGCACCGTTGGGGGGATGACAAAAGTTCAAGGGATGGAAGATGCGGGGTTGGCACTTTATCGACGGACAAAAGAAAACCCCAATCAGCCTCATTCAGCCGGACTCCAATTGTCCGGGGAGAGCACTAACCAGGGTTCAGATCCTGCCAGTCGCCGATACTCACAGAGGCTTCAATTGCCCAAGGAGGGCGACCCCGCAGAATCAGGTGCCGATATCCGCAAGAACAAGGCCCTCTACTCACGCGCTGGTAACCCGACAATGGATGCCGAAACCAGCCGCAAAATGGGCTTTAACGTCGAAAAAGGTTGGTTCGAGAAGCCGCGTGATTTCTGGCAAATGGCGACCGACAAGGACAAGACGGCACTTAAGCAGTGGTGGCATGACACCTCGCGTAAACTCAATACTCGCACCTTTGATGGACTGGCACCGCTGAAATATGCCGAAGACGCGGCAGGGGATTTTGATGCTACGGCGTCGGGCTATACCGCCGCGCGTATGGCGGCCGGTGCTGGGGCGGGT
>NZ_JAGFPF010001169.1:0-677 GCF_025962695.1 Candidatus Symbiopectobacterium sp. NZEC135
GAAAGGTGAACGCGGTGGCCCTCGTACTGGCATGCATGAAGAGTGGATGCTTAAGGATCTCAACCTGACCGAGGCGCAGAAAAAGCAGGTTGGGGATATTATCCGCGATGCGCGCGATAACATGCGCAAAGTAATGCAGGACGAACACCGTGCAATGCGTGATGTGATTGCCGCAGACACGTTCGATGTGGCGAAAGCCCAAGCGCAGGTCAACAAGCAGGATGAGATTCATAAAGCGCGGATGGTAAGTCGTCTGGAGACGCAGAACAAGATCTATAACGTTCTGACGCCGGAGCAGAAAAAGCAGTTTAGCGAAAATTTTGATAACCGCATCAATCACAAGATGACAGAACCCGCTGAGAAGGCTGCTACTAAGTAATTCAGACTTTCTCTTCTGACAACCGCCTTACTCACTGTGCGAGCCTGTTTATAGGGCGGCCGATGAGAAGGCGGTTTTTTTACGCCAGACGATTACCGGCTGGCTGTCCGCGTGCGAGTAATGTGAGCCACTCGTTATGGGTTAGCTTGCGATAAAGCGGGCGTATGCGCTCCTTAACGAAGCGCAAAAGCGCCTGCTCATCCATGGATTCGGCCTTGGTCGGATAATCCCCCCAGCCACTGTCATACAGTTGGTAATAGAGGTTGATCAGTTAGCCGGTGGTCTTTGCAAAAAAACG
>NZ_JAGFPF010001170.1:0-677 GCF_025962695.1 Candidatus Symbiopectobacterium sp. NZEC135
ACGCCGGAGGGGGAAACGGTGACGTTAGCTGCCTTGCCACAAGAAATACGCGAACGCATGGCGGGAAGCGCGGAGGAAACCAAAGCGCATTTTCAGGAGATCCACGATCTGCGCGTCGCCACGCAGCAATATGAGGCCGCGGTGATCAAAGCACGCATGAGCCAGTTCCATGGTAACCGTCTGCTGGTGGCGGAGAGTCTCAATATTCCCAAACGTACACTCGATCACAAATGCCAGAAGCTGGAGGTGAACTGATGCTGCTGACTGCATTACCGCTGCTGTTAGCGACGACGGGCGCTCCGGATTCGGCTTGGCTGACATTGTGGGAACAGTGCCGCAGTGAAACCACCTCTGAGGTACGGCTGGCCTGCTATGACGCACTCAGTCGTGAAGGGGGGCGTGCGGGAGCAATGTCGTCTGCGGAGAAAAACGATGGCTTCCACTTACAGCGTGAGGCAAACGGTGGCGACATGACCTTAACGCGCTCGCTGGCTGACGGCAATCAACTGGTAGTGAGCTGTACCAGCAACATCACGCACCTGCGGCTGACGCTGGTGACGCCCTGGGTGGGAGAGGCGGTTAACGTGCAGTTGGACGGTATCCGCAGCGCAGACAGCTGGTTTGTGCGCAACCACGGTCAACTGCTGGAGTATGGGCGTGGCTTGCCGGCGGTCGAT
>NZ_JAGFPF010001171.1:0-676 GCF_025962695.1 Candidatus Symbiopectobacterium sp. NZEC135
CGGCAGCCAGTATTTGCTCGCCTGGGCGGATAAGCTTATCGAGTTGAAAACGGTGTGCCATTGCGGGCGCAAAGCCAATCGGGTGCTGCGGCTTGATGCGCAGGGCAACCCGCTGCGTGAAGGTGAACAGGTGGTGATCGGCGGCAATGAGCGCTATGTGTCGGTCTGTCGCAAACACTACAAAAGCGCATTGGGATTAATCCGCGCGTGAACACAGGCAGGTAAAAGATAGGCAGATAAAAAACCCCAGCGAGGCGGTGCGTCGCTGGGGTAAAGGAGGCCCCCACCTTAACGGCAAGGGCGGGTTAGCACTTCTCAGCTAGCCTTTTTGCCTTTTTTCTCGGTTTTTGCCGGGGCTTTCTCTTCTTCAACACGCTCCGTATACGGACGGCCGTAGTAGGTGTCCAGCATGATCTGTTTCAGCTCAGCGATCAGCGGATAGCGCGGGTTGGCACCGGTACACTGATCGTCAAAGGCATCTTCAGACAGCTTGTCCACTTTCGCCAGGAAATCAGCTTCCTGCACGCCAGCCTCGCGAATCGAGGTGGGGATGCCCAGTTCAGTTTTGATTTCATCTAACCAGGTCAACAGCTTCTCAATCTTCGCGGCGGTGCGATCGCCGGGTGCGCTCAGCCCCAGATGATCGGCCACTTCGGCATAACGACGACGCGCTTGC
>NZ_JAGFPF010001172.1:0-676 GCF_025962695.1 Candidatus Symbiopectobacterium sp. NZEC135
TGCTCTGCAACAGGGGCGTATCCGGTTAAATCGATAACGCGCTCGGCTTCTTCCCGTAAAAAAGTTTGGTGACTCACCAGTACGATGGCGCTGTCCGGCAGGTGCTGTTTAAGCTGGCGCAGCAGCGTGCGTGCGCTGGTTTCATCCAGTGCCGAGGTGGTTTCGTCCAGCAACAGTAATTTCGGCTGGTTTAACAGCAGCCGGGCAAACAGTACGCGCTGCTGCTCACCGCCAGACAGTTGTTGTGCCCAGTCGATATCCTGTTCCAGTCGGTCGGACAACGGCATCAACCCGACAACGCTGAGTGCACTGCGGTATTGCTCAACGCTGAATACCTGGTTCGAACGGGGATAGGCGAGCAGCGTATCCAAACGACCGGGAGGCAGATAGCTGCCCTGAGGGATCCAACTGGTGTGAGTATCGTGTTGTACGCTGCCGGTATAGTAGGGCCAATGGCCACTGAGGGTGCGTAACAGCGTGGATTTTCCCAGACCCGATGGCCCGGTAAGCAGCAGTAACTCACCGGCTTGCACGTTAAGCGTAACGCCGGTCAGTAGCGGCGTTTTGTCCGGTGTCATCACCGTCAGTTGCGCACGCAAGCGCGCCGCGCCCTCCGTAGCCTGTGCTGATGGCGTCTCCTCGCCGTCCAACAATACGACGAAGTGGTAAAGCCGCG
>NZ_JAGFPF010001174.1:0-674 GCF_025962695.1 Candidatus Symbiopectobacterium sp. NZEC135
AAGAACGCGCACGCCTATCGCAGTATTGGTAAAGTGCTGATCGACAGAGGCGAAGTGCCTAAAGAAGAGATGTCGATGCAGGCGATCCGCCACTGGGGCGAGACGCACTCCGAATATGACGTGCGTGAACTGCTGGAGCAGAATCCTTCCTTCGTTTTCTTTAAACCGATGTCATCTGCGCCAGTGAAGGGCGCAAGCGCCGTACCGTTGATTGCCAAAGCCTCTGTGGCGTCCGATCGTTCGCTGATCCCGCCGGGCACGGCTTTGCTGGCAGAAGTTCCGTTACTCAACAACGAAGGGAAGTTTACCGGCCGCTACGAGATGCGCATGATGGTAGCGCTTGACGTTGGCGGTGCCATCAAGGGCCAGCATTTTGACATCTATCAGGGGATCGGGCACGAGGCAGGTCATGCCGCCGGGTATTACAACCACTATGGCCGCGTCTGGGTGCTGAAAAATAATGCAGCGTCTCCCTTCAGCACTGCGCCTTTAATAATGCAAAGCGCCGCGCGTTAACGCATTCCTTACTGATGCCGGGAAAGAATATCTTTCCCGGCATTTTTATTGAGCAACGGTTTATTTTATTATTAATGCTTATGCCATATTCTGGATAAGGTAATAAATATAACTTTGTTTGCAAAAATGAACTTATTGTTACACTCCTCAGGCGCATC
>NZ_JAGFPF010001173.1:0-674 GCF_025962695.1 Candidatus Symbiopectobacterium sp. NZEC135
AAACATGAACAGAATGGCGGAAACCGTTGTGACCAGCGTAAACACGGTCATCACATTTGGAATCAGGTAAATCAGCACCACGCCACTCAGCAGACAGATGCAAGAGAACAGCAATCCTGTCGCAGGGACTGCGCGTTTTGACAAATGAGCGAATGCCTCAGGTGCATCGCCCTGTTTTGCCAACCCGAACAGCATCCGGCTGGTAGAGAATACGCCGCTATTGGCGGAAGAGGCTGCCGACGTCAGCACGACAAAATTGATCACGCTGGCGGCGGCTGGGAACCCGACCAGCACGAACATCTCTACGAAGGGGCTGCGATCGGCGGCAATCGCGTTCCACGGCGTAACGGACATGATCATGATCAGTGAGAAGACGTAAAACATGATGATGCGGATGGGGATGGCATTGATGGCGCGCGGTAGCACCACCTGCGGGTTTTTGGTTTCTGCGGCGGTAGTACCGACCAGTTCGATCCCTACGAATGCAAAGACCGCTATCTGGAATCCGGCAAAAAATCCGCTTATCCCTTTCGGAAACATGCCACCGTGATCCCACAGATTAGTGAAAGAGGCGACTGAACCTGATGGGGAAGGGAAGTGCATGAAGACCAACACTGCGCCGAGGATAATCAGTGCGACAATTGCCACGATCTTGACCATGGCGAACCAGAACT
>NZ_JAGFPF010001176.1:0-673 GCF_025962695.1 Candidatus Symbiopectobacterium sp. NZEC135
TCAGCAGCATCGTACGATTTTACAGCACTATGCCGCAATCAATGCCAGTGCAATAGCAACACAGCTACAGACATGGAATATCCCACAGCTAACGCGCCTGATACGTATCATGCAGCCGCAACTCAGTGAGCGTACACTCGCGATGCTCCCTTTGCTGCTGGCGATCGTCCGGCAATTTACATTAGCCTTTCACTGGTTTTACCCACTGCTCCTCAGCCATGAATGCCCCGCCACGCCAGAGCAATGGCTTCAACGGCTGTTACGTCAGATGAACAAGCACCATGCGTCGTCTGAAAGTACGCACTACCACCAGTTGCAGCAATTCATCCTCAGCAGTAACGATACTCATGAGCCTCTGGCGGAACGCAGACGGTGGTTAGATAGCCTTCTCCCTGAAGAAACGTTACACGAAGGCTTACAGCTCTGGTTCGAGGGTAAAGCACCCGCACCGGAGCAGGGCTTGTTGACAGGGTTATCGCAACGCTCACCGCCGCATTCACTACGGCAATGGCTACAGCGTAGTCTGGCAAATCCGCGCCATATGCAGCGTTGGCTAGTGGAGATATCGCCTGAAACACATCAAGCGATTTTGCTCCCAACGCTCACCAGCGCCACCCTCGCATTGCTGGCATTACGCCAGGCATTTTGCCAACTCTTTGAATCGCCGAAACAG
>NZ_JAGFPF010001175.1:0-673 GCF_025962695.1 Candidatus Symbiopectobacterium sp. NZEC135
AGCCGTCCATCTTTTAACAACGAATCGATCTTGCGAACGACTTTACTAAAGTCCTCATGCTTGTTTTTATCCTTACCATCTGGTCGTTGTATATTTATTGCACCAATTAGGCCTTCCTCATATAATACGCCACCTTTGCAACCAAAATGGTCTAACCCTTCAGCACTACCTAAAATATACGGAACTGGCGAATCAACAGTTAATTGACTTTTATCCAAACCAAGTCTCTCAGCTGTTTGTTCACGTACATAAATTAAAGCATTCTTAATGATATTAGATTGAGATGTAGCAGCGAACTCTGTTTTACCTATGAACAAACTTAACGATTCTTCTAGATCAAGTAGCCAGTAAGGTAATTTTAGCGTCCCTTCATCTGTAGATAACCGTTGATGCTTAGGAAATGCTTTGCCGTACTCATTATGTGGATCGAGAATGATAACTTGCGGATGCCAGTGCGTATGCTGAGCAATCTCACCACGTTCAAGAATGCTGTGGATCACCGCCGCTACTGTACCTGATTTACCTGAGCCAGTTGAGCCTAAGATTGCAGTATGTTTCCCTAGCAACTCATTAAGGTCGGCATAGCATGGAGCGCCACCAGAGCCGACATGCTCGCCAAGCTGTATTACAACACCTTTGGCATCACCATATATAAACCTAAGCTCTAATTTCG
>NZ_JAGFPF010001177.1:0-673 GCF_025962695.1 Candidatus Symbiopectobacterium sp. NZEC135
TTCAAGCATTCTTAATCTTCCTATCGCTAAAACGACATAACTTTACATTTTGCAACAACCTTGCCCGCATCAACGCGTCACGCAAGCGTTCAGCCGCTGACAACGCCCGTCGCATACCCGTGAACGCGCGCCATAAAAAAGCCCCCGGGTACAACCCAGGGGCTCTGCATAATAAGGCATTTGTGTCGTTAGTACAGCGTATTATCCGCGAGCATGCGCCACTGTTGCTGGCATATCGGGCTGTGTGCGGGTGTACTTGGGCGGTTTGATCCACAGCGCAATCAGCAGCGATAGCACCGACAGTACCGCAATCGCAATAAATGTGGCGTGAAAACCACCCAGCCGTGCCGCAATGAAAGAGCCAGACAGTGCACCGATACCAAATCCCTGATAGATGACGCCATAGTTTTTACTGTGATGTTGCAGACCGAAGAAGTCGCCGACAATCGCCGGGAACACGGTGATATTGCCGCCAAAACAGAAGGCAATGGCACTGACACAGATGAAAAACAGCACCGGTGACAGCGGCAGGAAGGCCATAACCGTTACCGCCAGTGCGGTAACCAGCAGCGTCCCGCTGACGACACGCAGGCGACCGACCTTATCTGACATGGCTCCCAGTACAATGCGCCCTACCGTGTTGAAAATAGCGATGGCTGACACGGCGTTAGCC
>NZ_JAGFPF010001179.1:0-672 GCF_025962695.1 Candidatus Symbiopectobacterium sp. NZEC135
GTCAGTGAAGACCAATGTCACGTGGTTTTCCGTGCTGGTGCCCTGAATAAATTGTCCGGCTAATTCGTGCGCATTGAGATAGCCATCATTACCGGCAAAATTGGTGATATCAATTTCAGGTAAGGTTTTATCCATGATGGCACTGGCGCTGTCTTGCGCGGTGTTACCTGCGGCATCCGTCGCCGTCGCCACCACGGTGATTTTGCCTTCTGCCAGCGAACCTAAATTAATCGTGTTATGCCATTTGCCGTCAAAGACCGGCACACTGCTGACGGTGACTGACTTGCCGTTACTGTCGGTAAAGGTGAGATTGACGAAACGCTCGTTGCTCGTCCCCTCAATAAAGGTTCCACCCAACTCTTGCTGATTGATATATCCGTCGTTACCCGCAAATCCAGTGATATCTATCTCAGGGGCAGTCACGTCTAGCGCCGAGAGGGCCGTATCGTGTGCCTGATTACCGGCCGGGTCAGTGGCGGTGGCTTTGGCTTCCACCTTGCCCTCCGCCAGGCTGCTCAGATCCGCCGTGGTGCTCCACTTGCCGTCCACTACCGAGACATTTTTCACTTCAACGGTCTTGCCGTTGACGTCGGTAAACACCAGATCCACGGTTTTTTCGCTGCTGGTGCCACTGACCGGCGTGGCGGTGGACTCGCTGGTATTGATAAAGCC
>NZ_JAGFPF010000117.1:0-4836 GCF_025962695.1 Candidatus Symbiopectobacterium sp. NZEC135
GCAAAATGGGCTGTGCACAATGGTGCCCTGAGCGAACCGCGATCCCAGCCTGACTGAGATGACGCCCAACCGCCTCATTCTCATGCCCGGCCAACACAAACGACAGTACGCTGGTCTTCTGCGCTGCGGTGCCAACCAGCGTCAAACCGGGAATGCGTGACAGCTTTTCAATGCCATATTCCAGCAGTGCATGTTCGTACTGGGCGATATTTTCGATACCGAGCGCCGTCACATAATCGATCGCCGCCCCCAGCCCGACAGCATCGGCAATATTTCCGGTGCCCGCTTCGAACTTGTTCGGCACAGGTTGATAGCGCGTCAGTTCAAAGGTCACATCGGCGATCATGTTACCGCCCCCCTGATAGGGTTGCGCCTCGTCCCACACGTCCTGCTTGCCATACACCACGCCGATCCCGGTTGGACCGAAGATCTTGTGGCCGGAAAACACGAAAAAGTCGGCATCCAGCGCCGTGACGTTCACGGGGATATGTGAGACAGATTGCGCCCCGTCAATGGCGATACGCACGCCAAAGCGGTGTGCAATCGCCACCAGTTCCTGAATCGGCGTCACGGTTCCCAGCGCATTCGAAACGTGGGTCGCCGAAACAAACCGGGTTCTGTCGTTAAACAGACGCACGTACTCCTCGACGATCAGTTGGCCTCGTTCATCCACCGGTGCCACACGGATCACCGCACCCGTTTCCTGCGCCACCAACTGCCACGGCACAATATTGGCGTGATGCTCGAGCAGCGTGAGGATGATTTCATCCCCCGGTCGCAGTAACGGCTTCACGTAGCTGTGCGCAATCAGGTTGATGCCTTCCGTGGTGCCACGCACAAAGACAATGTTCTCGGGCCCCGGCGCGCCGAGAAAACGCGCCACTTTTTCGCGCGAGGCTTCATAGGCGTCAGTGGAGCGAGCCGCCAGCGCGTGCGCGGCTCGGTGCACGTTAGAGTTTTCATGCAGGTAGTAGTGGCTGATGCGCTCAATCACCTGACGTGGCCGCTGCGTGGTGGCAGCGTTGTCCAGCCACACCAGCGGTTTACCGTCCACCTGTTCAGACAGAATGGGAAAATCCGCACGGATACGCTCCACCGGCACCAGCCCGACACGCGCCAACGGCGCTGGCGTCCAGAGTGATGATGCGCCCGCCGTGGCGGGGGTAATCGCACTCGATGGCGCATTCGCTTGCCCCAAAGGCAGCACGCGAGGCGTATACGCGGGGTCAATATCACGCGGCACAGGAGTTCCACTGCCCAACAGCGCCAGCAGATCGCGCTCGTCTGGCAATCCGTAATCCCGCGCGGAAGGCGGCTGCCCCCAATGGTCTGACCGTGCGTCGGGCAAGCCCGGCGGTGTCAGGGCGCGGTGATTAAGCGCCGGGTTATTGAGAGTCCGGTTATTGATAGTCATAGTATTCACCCACTTCAACGTCCTCCAGCACGGCGATCGCATCATCCGCCAAAATCGCCGCAGAGCAATAAAGTGAGAGCAAGTAGGAGGCAACGCCGTTGTCATCGATGCCACGGAAGCGTACGGAGAGTCCACGCGATTGTTCGTTGGGCAACCCGGACTGGTAAAGCCCCAACACGCCGCGTTTAGCCTCACCAGAGCGAATCAGCAGGATATTGGTTTTACCGCCCTTGCCTTTCGGGTTCTTTAAACCGTCAACAAACAGCTTGTCGGAAGGGATCAGCGGAATGCCGCGCCACAAGATAAAGGTGCCACCGTGCAGGTTAACAGTAACCGGCGGCACGCCGCGACGCGTGGCCTCACGCTGAAACGCGGCAATGGCACGCGGATGCGCCAGGAAGAAAGAGGGCTCTTTCCACACCTTGGCGAGCAACTCATCCAGATCGTCTGGCGTTGGGCGTCCATTGCGCGTCTGAATGCGCTGCGACTCAGCGATATTATTCAATAAGCCGTAGTCGTCATTATTGATTAACTGGCTTTCCTGACGCTCTCTCAGGCTCTCAATCGCCAGTGCAATCTGTTCTGACGCCTGATCGAACGGGGAACTGTAGAGATCGGCAATCTTGGTATCGACGTTAACGATGGTGGCAATCGAGTCCAACTGATATTCACGCGGCTGCGTCTGGTATTCGATATACCCTTTTGGGATCTCGATACGGGTTGGGTCCTGGCTGCACAGCACATCCAGCGGTGTATCCCCCTCCACCACTTTGTTAACGCGATAGATGCCCGACTCCAGCCCCTTATAGTCGAGGAAACGGCTTACCCAGCGCGGCGTAATGGCGCCGAATTGCGGCGCAGTCTTGGTGACGTTAGCCAGTTGGTAGGCGGCTTCACGCCCCAATGCATTAATGACTTTTTGTTCTGCCATGATGATACCTTCGTCTTATTTGCCGGAAATAAAGGGGATGACTCTCAGTACTGAGGCAAACGGGTATCCACATCCCGCGCCCAAGCGTTAATGCCATCTTTCAAATTCAACACGCGGCCCTGATAGCCAGCGCGCTGAAGCGCACGGATGGCGAAAATACTGCGCTGCCCAATCTTGCAGAGGAAAACCGCATCCACCGCAGGATCAAATTCATCGATACGCCGCACGATTTGACCGAGCGGCATCACCTTAGCCTGAGGAAATTTCACAATCGCTCGCTCATGAGGCTCACGGATATCAATCAGTTGCACTGGCTTGTCTGATTCCAGCCACGCCTGTAGCTCCTTGGCGGTAACGCTCTCGATCGGTATTTCGTCGTTTGAGGGTTTAAGGCCGCAAAATTCCTCGTAATCGATCAGTGCGTGAATCGTTGGGTGCTCACCACACACCGGGCAACCCGGATCTTTCTCCAACCGCAGTTCACGCTGTTTCATTTGCCACACATCCAGCAGCAGCAGGCGACCAATCAGGCTATCGCTACCGCCGACAATCAGTTTGATCACCTCGGCGGCCTGAATGGTGCCGATAATGCCGGGCAGTACTCCAACCACACCGCCCTCGGCGCAGGAAGGTACCAGTCCAGGCGGTGGCGGTGCCGGGTACAGGCAGCGGTAGCACGGCCCCGCTTTGGCATAGAACACGCTGGCCTGCCCTTCGAACTGGAAAATAGAGCCGTAAACGGTGGGTTTGCCCAACAGTACGCAGGCGTCGTTGATCAGATAGCGGGTGGGATAGTTGTCGGTGCCATCCACCACAATGTCGTAATCCCGAATAATATCGAGCGCATTCTTGCTGCTCAGCGAGGTGTTGTAGGTCACCACCTGAACATCAGGGTTGATGGCTTTGATTTTGTCTTTAGCAGACGCCACCTTCGGACGGTCGATGTCCTTGGTGGTATGAATAATCTGGCGTTGCAGGTTAGAAACCTCAACGAAATCAAAATCCACAATCCCCAATGTGCCAACGCCTGCTGCGGCCAGATAGAGCGCGACCGGCGCGCCTAATCCACCGGTGCCGACCAACAGCACCTTCGCGCTTTTCAGTCGCTGCTGCCCCTCCAATCCCACTTCCGGCAGCAGTAAATGGCGGCTGTAGCGCGCAATCTCGGCGTGAGATAATTCGGTCAGGCGGTCGTCGGGAATGATACTCGGTGTACTCATCGCGTTGCCTCAGAGCCACCGGCAATCGCAGGCACCAGCAACACTTCATCCCCCGGATTGATGGGCGTTGCCAGACCGCCACTGTGTTTGATATTGGTGTCACCCACATACAGGTTGATAAACGCGCGCAGTTCGCCTGCGTCGTCATACAGGTGCTGCTGAATATCGGGATAACGCGTTGCCAGCGCGGCAACCAGTTCCCCGACGGTGCGCCCTTCCAGACTGACTTTTCCCTGCCCCTCGGTAAAGGCGCGTAATGCGGTAGGAATCAATAATGTAGCTGCCATCGCTTTTCTCTCTCTGTCTGTTCTATCGGGTGATAACGCTGTGCATTTGCTGTTCGGCATGTCCTATCACGGCGCCGTTTGCACACGTTCTTGTTCAAAACGTTGTCGGCTCTGCGTCAACCGCCAACTGGTCAGATCCCCGGCCTGCCGTTCGGCAACCGCCACGATGATGTAGGCGTAAAACGGCAGAGCGTGCTCGCGGTCATACTCGGACGGGATGGCCGGATGATCCGGATGGAGTGGTAAAACCCCACCACATCAACACCCTGCGCCAATGCAGTGCGCTCGGCGCGCATTGAGTCATCGGCGGTTATCACAAAGCGGTGGTATTGCTCTTCGGATTCCCGCGCATTCACGATGGGTAAAATCGCCGTAACCCGCGCATCACCGTTGGTCGAAAAATGGCCCAACAGCGCTCCGCAGCACTCATTGGGATAGGCTTTTTCACCTTCCTGGCGGATCTGGTGTGCAATTTCGGTGGTTAACTCAATCATCGGTTTCATTCCAAAAAGGGTCTGCAAGGTAGCGGGAGCCGGTATCGCACAACAGCGTTACCACCACCGCGTCGGCGGGTAAGGTGCTCGCCAGTGTAGTGGCCGCCGCAACGTTAGCGCCGGAGGAAACCCCAACAAAGATGCCCGCCCGGCGTGCCAATCGCCGCGTGGTGGCGTAGGCCTCTTCGGTGGTGACAGTGATAACGCCATCTTGCAAGGTTTCATCCAGAATGCCGGGCTTGATGCTGCTCGCCATATGCTTGGTGCCTTCAATACCGTGAAACGGCGAGGCGGGCTGAACAGCCAACGTTTGCACCAATGGGTTTTCCTGTTTGAGCCGCTGGGCAATGCCGACAAAACTGCCCGAGGTACCCATGCTGGCAATAAAATGGGTGACGCGCTGCTGCGTTTGTTGCCAGATTTCCGCCCCCGTGGTGGCAAAATGGGTCGCGGGATTGACCGGGTTGTTGTATTGGTCAGGATAGAAATA
>NZ_JAGFPF010001178.1:0-672 GCF_025962695.1 Candidatus Symbiopectobacterium sp. NZEC135
CTACGACAGCGTGCGGCGTCTTGGGCAGAACAACTTCGGCGATGCCGGGGTGTTTGTCGAAAAATACATTGCGCGCGCGCGTCATCTGGAAGTGCAGTTGTTCGGCGATGGATGCGGCGACGTGCTGGCGTTGGGCGTGCGCGATTGCTCGGTTCAACGGCGTAATCAAAAAGTGCTGGAGGAAACGCCCGCACCCCATCTCCCCGAAGGCATGGAGGCCGAACTGTGCGCGGCTGCCTTTCGTCTGGCGCAGGCGGTCAATTATCGCAGTGCCGGAACGGTGGAGTTTGTGTATGACAACGACGCACAGCGTTTCTATTTCCTCGAGGTAAACACCCGCTTACAAGTGGAACACGGCGTGACAGAGCAGGTCTGGGGCGTCGATCTGGTGCGCTGGATGGTACAACTGGCGGCGGGCGATTTACCGCCGCTGGCAACCTTGGCGCGCACGCTGCAACCGCGTGGGCACGCGATTCAGGCACGCCTCTATGCCGAAGATCCCGGTCGTGATTTTCAGCCCTGTCCGGGGTTGCTGACGGCGGTGGCCTTTCCGTCCACGCCGGATAACGCGTTGCGTATCGATACCTGGATTGAGAGCGGCTGTGAAATACCGCCCTATTTTGACCCGATGCTGGCGAAAGTGATTGGCTGGGGCGAAACGCGCGACGCGGC
>NZ_JAGFPF010001182.1:0-661 GCF_025962695.1 Candidatus Symbiopectobacterium sp. NZEC135
AAAAGCGGGTGGGCCGCGCAGTGCTCGTGTTGAGCTCGTTCTTGTCGAACCCCGCGCGATGATGGATTACACTGGTTTTTCAATCCGCTATTAGCCGAGCATCAGATACATTTTACCGGCTTGGGTAACCCTGCAATTTTGGTTGCCTGCTTGGCTGGGCCTTTGGGAAAGAGTCGATACAGATAGCGGCTATTGCCTTTTTCTTCACCGTACTTTTGTGCCATCGCTTTTACCAGCATACGAATCGCCGAGTGGCGAACAAAGCGCACCACTTCCCAATGCGCATCGGTTAACGCGATATCTTCCTGCTCTGCCAGCAGCGGTGCGAGAGATTCACGCCAATCAGCGCTGTTAAGCAAGTATCCTTGTGCATCCGTTTCTATAAAACGCCCTTCAAACTCCAACATAGTGCCTCGTGACCCCGGTTTTAAGCGAAGTGTAGCAAAGAAATTTGGTCGGAAGAATGGGGTAGTCGGGGTAATAAAAAGGCCCGAGCGGCAAAGATGCCAAACTCAGGCCTGTTCCATCAGTGGAATGACAACGGCATAAGCCTCAATCCGGTTAGTTGTTGCGCATGATGCCTAAAATGCTCAACAAGCTCACGAACAGGTTATAAATGGAAACGTACAGACTAACCGTGGCGCGAATATAATTCGTTTCA
>NZ_JAGFPF010001180.1:0-671 GCF_025962695.1 Candidatus Symbiopectobacterium sp. NZEC135
TGCGACGGTGAGAAACCATACTACGTGGGAAAAAAGCTCTGTCTTTGTGCTCGGGAATACCATCGCTGACGGCGACTTTACGGTGGCCAGCGGTGCGCTCGCTGATGGCATCAACAGCAATGCACTGCGTGCGATAGTGAAAAATGGACAAGGCAAACCGGTTGCGAATGCCACCGTAACCTTTGCGGTAACCAGCGGTAGCGCGACAGTGACGAACGCGGCGGTGCAGACGGATGCAAACGGCGTGGCAACCAGCGGGCTGACCAGTCTGGTTGCTGGCGACAATCAGGTCACGGCAACGGTGAATGATGCAACTACATCGGTGCAGACCTCTACGTTTGTGGGCAAGTTCATTAATGTGTCTGCCACTAACGCGACGTTTACTATCACCGATGGCTTTCCAAAAACGGGCTTCAAAGGTGCAAGATTCTCATTAAAGGTGACAGGTGCTGCAAGCGATTATCTTTGGGACAACGGTGGCAATGCATGGACCACGGTAGATTCCAATGGAAATATCAGTATCACTGCGAAAGGTAATTCAACGCCGGTCACTATTAAGGCAACACCAAAGGCTGGCGGGCCGGCGCTGACCTACACCTTCTCAGTGAATACCTGGTTTATTAATAATGGTAACTCGACAGCTGATAGAAATGGTGCTTCATCTTGGTGTG
>NZ_JAGFPF010001181.1:0-671 GCF_025962695.1 Candidatus Symbiopectobacterium sp. NZEC135
GTTCCGAACCCTGGACTCGATTGTGCGCACGCGCAAAGTGTTTGATACCAACGATTTCACGATTATTACCCAACGCTTCCACTGTGAACGGGCGCTGTTTATCGCCATGCATATGGGCATTCAGGCACAGTGTTATGCGGTGCCTTCGCCGAAAAACATGATGACAATCCGGCTGCGTGAAGTGGGTGCCCGGCTTGGTACGCTGTTCGATCTCTACATTCTCAAACGCGAACCCCGCTTTCTGGGGCCGCTGGTACCGATCCCGGCGGAGCACAAAATTGCCAAGGATGAACCTGATTATCCCGCCGTACCGCCCGAATTGCTTAGCACGTTAGACAACCCACCGGCAGAAAAAGAGCATGACGCTAGCGCCGACGCCAACGGTAACTCGGCACCGCAACAACCGTAATGCGGGTGACCGGATTAGCGCGAAGGCCCGGCAATCAGCCTGGTTAAGCGTCGCCATCCCCACTCCAGTGGGCCTTGTTCGAAATGACGCAGCCAGTAATGTGCCGCCAAGCCGTTAATCAACCAGATAAACGGCACGATGCCCAGCAATTGCAAACGGTCGAACTGCATAAAACCGCCCCAGTGATAAAAGAGCTGGGTGCAGATCAGCGTCTGCAACAGATAGCTGCTCAACGCCATCCGTCCCATGTCTCCTATCCAGG
>NZ_JAGFPF010001183.1:0-670 GCF_025962695.1 Candidatus Symbiopectobacterium sp. NZEC135
CAAGCGCTGGCCGCACTATCACTATGCCAGCCTGGCGCAAACGCTGATCGAACGCGGCCATCACGTTGTCCTGTTCGGCTCAGCCAAGGACAACGAGGCGGGAGAAGCGATACGCGACACCTTGCCCGAATCCCTGCGTGCCTTTTGCACCAATCTGGCCGGCAAAACGTCACTGGATCAAGCCGTGGTGCTGATCGCCGCCTGTCACGCTGTGGTCAGCAATGACTCCGGATTAATGCACGTGGCAGCCGCGTTAAACCGCCCTCTGGTGGCACTCTATGGCCCCAGCAGTCCGGATTTCACGCCGCCGCTGTCACATCAGGCCAACGTTATCCGTTTGATTACCGGCTATCATCGCGTGCGTAAAGGCGATGGCGAGCAGGGATATCACCAAAGCCTGATTGATATTCAGCCTGAGCGCGTGCTGGAAGCCTTGACGCCTTACCTCCAGAAACAGGATTATCGCTAATGCGGGTGCTGATCGTTAAAACCTCTTCCATGGGCGATGTTTTGCACACGCTGCCTGCCTTGACGGACGCCATGCGCGTCATCCCCAACTTGCGATTTGACTGGGTGGTGGAAGAAGGGTTTGCCCAGATCCCTACCTGGCACGTCGCCGTTGACCGCGTGATCCCGGTTGCTATCCGCCGCTGGCGTAAAAGCTGGTTCA
>NZ_JAGFPF010001184.1:0-669 GCF_025962695.1 Candidatus Symbiopectobacterium sp. NZEC135
AAATCTGTTCCAGACAGATTTGTCACTCATTTGCCGCCTTCCTGCAACTCGAATTATTTAAGGTATAAAAAGTTGGAAGGGCGCGGCGTAATCCACAGTGCCACTCACGCCTTCAAAATGGTTATCGGAAAGCGGGTACATCTGGAAGGCATCGTCGCTATCGGGCCAGCGGCAACATAACTGCTGCTCCCGGGCAGGCACAAAGCCAAAACGGGCATAATAAGCGGGAGAGCCGAGCACCACCACGGCGGTGTAGCCAAACTCGTTTAACGCATCCAGCCCTTCGTAAACCAGTTTTTCCCCCCACCCTTGACGGCGCAGCGTTTCATCCACCGCCAGCGGCCCCAAAGCGACCCACTGCCGGTCTACCTCTGCGATGGTTACCGGGCTAAAAGCAACGTATCCCATCACCACGCCTTCGTCATCCGTCGCGACAACGCCAAGCGTTAACAGCCCGTCTTCCCGCAGTTGATGAACCAGCTCAGCCTCTGCCGAGGTGGGAAACGCACGACGCAGCAACGCATCAATACCCGCTGCATCTACCGGAATTTCCACCCGTACTAACATGTGGTGGGTGCGCGATCGTCAGCGTGCATCGCGCCCTCGTGTAATCCCGCCTCAATAAAATCGGCCAAACGCAGCAGGCCAATACGCAACGGCGCTGGCATG
>NZ_JAGFPF010001185.1:0-668 GCF_025962695.1 Candidatus Symbiopectobacterium sp. NZEC135
CAGCAAGCCCATCAGGTAGGTTTCTACGTTCTCGCGCAGCGATATCTTCATAGTAGACTCCGGTTTTGGTGCTGGCTCCACGCCGTGGCGCTGATGCTGACCACAATAATGATACCGGTGATCAAGGTCTGCCAATAGGAAGAGACCCCCAGCAAATTCAGCCCATTCTGCAACACCGCCAGCAGGATCACCCCGAGCACGGTGCCAATCAGCGTGCCGCGTCCGCCCACCAGGCTAGTACCGCCCAGCACCACCGCAGCCAGCACCGTCAGTTCGTAGCCCAGCAGCGAGTCCGGTGCCACGGTGCGCACCGTCCAGGATTGCACCACGCCCGCCACGCCGGACATCAGTCCCATATAGCCATAAACGAAGCATTGCAGCAGCAATACGCTAAAGCCAAGGCGACTGGCCGATTCACGGTTTCCACCCAAGGCGTAAATCTTGCGCCCAACGGTGGTGAAATTCATGATAAACGCAGTCAACGCCAGCACCGCGAACATGGTGAGCATGGGCAAGCCCAGTCCGTAGTCGTAGCCGTCAGCGTCGGTGTACTTGAACAGCATAAAGCCTGATTCAAACCACGCGGGAAAGTCGTACAACCACACCCCTTTGCTAAACCACAGCAGCAGACCGTAAAAGATGTTCAGAGTGGAGATGGTGATGATGAT
>NZ_JAGFPF010001186.1:0-668 GCF_025962695.1 Candidatus Symbiopectobacterium sp. NZEC135
CGCAACAGAAATCACGCTTACGCCAGCAGACTTGCAGAAAATTACCCAGGTGCTGGAAACGGTAAAAATCGTGGGTGAACGTTATCCGGCAGCATTGCAAGCGCATGTTGGCCGTTAATTTTCATAGAGATAATAATTATGTTTAAAACCATCAAAGCCATTGGCACCGATGCGGCAACCAACCCGTTAACCACATTCAGTATTAAACGCCGCGGATTACTGAGCGATGACGTTGAGATGGAAATTCTCTACTGCGGAATTTGCCATTCCGATCTCCATCAACTCAACGATGATTTTGGTGCAGCACACTACCCTATGGTCCCCGGACACGAAATAGTGGGCCGCGTTATCGCGGTAGGCCGTGACGTAACCCGATTTAAACCAGGCGATTACGCTGCGGTGGGCTGCATTGTTGACGCATGCGGTACATGTCCCACCTGCCGCAGCGACCTCGAACAGTTCTGTGAATCCGGCACTACGCTCTCCTTTAACTCACCGGATACGCATCTGGGGGGAATGACCTACGGTGGCTTCGCACAAACCTACGTCTGTCGTGAAAAATACACGTTGAAAATGCCCGCTGCGTTGGATTTGGCATCAGCTGCGCCGCTGCTGTGTGCCGGTATTACGGTGTACTCACCGCTCAAACACTGGCAGGCCGGCGCGGG
>NZ_JAGFPF010001189.1:0-667 GCF_025962695.1 Candidatus Symbiopectobacterium sp. NZEC135
GGGTTGCGCTTGCTGAGCCTGATACGCAGGGTAACCGGCCGTATATTGATGTGACTAACAGCGCGAGGCAGGGCGATCGGCTTCAGGTGCGTCTCGCAACGGACTATGCGCGTATTCATCAAGATGAAAAATACCTCGCGCCCTATTCGGTGAAAATAACGGATAAGGTTTTCGATTGCGTACAGGATAAGGGCCAAACCCTTAATCAGTTTGCGTTGGATAATCAGGGACGAATAACGGATAGCCAGTCTGAAGAAAATCCTGCATTAAACGCGCTTTCCGCTGAGGAAACTGCGCTCGCGAAAAGGCTTTGCGCGGTTAACGATATTCGCCAGCTTAGCGGTAATGGCACGCTGGAATGGCGTGAAAAGCCAATGGCGGAGGATTTACCGTTACGACCTGATTTTGCGCAAAACGATCCGGCTCCGATCCAGCGTCCGCCACTGCCACAGGCCGTGGCGAATACGGTGCAACAGGCGGTTGCGACACCGCAACAGCGCCCGACATTCAAGCGCCTGAGCTACGTCCAAAAATCGCCGGGTGAGGATCTCGCCTCGTTTGTGGTGCAAATGGACAGCCTGCCGGATGGAACGGTACTGACGTTGGATAAAATGACGTTGGGTGGCGTGGTGTTTTATTCACAACATGTACGCCTGTTTAATATCGT
>NZ_JAGFPF010001187.1:0-667 GCF_025962695.1 Candidatus Symbiopectobacterium sp. NZEC135
GCCCGCAGTCTGCAAACCGGCGTGTCATTGCCGTATGGCTACTGGAACATCAATTATGACTTTGCCAAAACACGCTATCGCAATGATTTTTTGAATCGCGATTATCTTTGGCGTTCTACCGGCGATACGCAAACCCACCGTGTTGCGCTTTCACGCGTGGTTTTTCGTAACGCAGACGCAAAAACCAGCCTGTCGGCGGGAATGACGCACCGCATCGCGCACAACTACATGCAGGATGTGCTGCTGCAATCCAGCAGTCGTCGGTTGAGCAGTCTGGTGTTTGGCGTCAATCACAGTCAGTCGCTGTGGGGCGGGCTGGCTACCTTCAATCCGGCGTTTAGCCGCGGCGTGCGCTGGTTTGGCGCACAGAGCGATGAGGGTGTCACGGCCGATTCTCCCCGCGCGCAGTTCAATAAAGTGACGCTGGCGACCAGCTACTACCTCCCCTTAAGCGACAGTGTCAACTACCTCACCAGTTTCTACGGCCAATACTCACCCCATCCGCTCTACGGCAGTGAGCAAGTGACGCTGGGTGGGGAAAGTTCGGTGCGTGGTTTCAAAGAACACTACCTGTTGGGCGATCGCGGCGGCTACTGGCGTAACGAGATCAACTGGCGTGCGCGGCAGATCCCCTATTTGGGGCAACTAACCCTGACCGCCGCGCTGG
>NZ_JAGFPF010000118.1:0-4809 GCF_025962695.1 Candidatus Symbiopectobacterium sp. NZEC135
GTAGATATGCCGTTTTGTCAGGCGGTGACGTTGAGTTTTTCTGCCAAGGAGAGCTTGTTTAAAGCCATCTATCCTTCGGTACAGCATTACTTTGATTTTTTGGATGCGCAAATCACCGTGCTCAATCAGGCTCAACAGGTTTTCGAACTGCAATTGCAAACCACGCTAGCCCCTGAATTTCCCACAGGTCGGCGCTTTAGGGGGGTATACCGGATGATGGCTGACAAAGTCACCACCTTCCTCTGTCTTGAATCATCGACGGTTGCCTGACGAGAACCGCGATACTCAGGCACGCATTCAAAGGAAACGGTAGTTGCCTGTTATTTTCGTGGGGATTGGCGTATCGGCATATTCAAGTGATAGCTGTCCCAGATGCTTTTTCAACGCCATCGCTTTGGTTTGTCTGAAATTCAGCAGCACATTGGTCAGTGATGATTTGGTTTGTACCCTTTCGCCGTAACTGTAGAGATCAACGGTGTGCAATTGATATGTCGCCTCGCTTTTAAATTTGGCAATCCGCTGACGTAATTCCTTCAGTTTTTTTCTCTCTTGAAGCCTGTTTAGTACATTCGGCGTGCTCTCTAACGTGTTTAACGCATGTTTAAATTCCAATAATCTCTTTTGGTCATTGATATTGATGTTGTATTTTGCAACAAGACTGTGACTCAGTTTTTTATTTAAATCGTTTCTGTTTTTACTGGATGCGCGGTCGGCGAGTGTGCGCAACGTATCAGCATATGGCTGTGGACGAGGCTCCCCCTTAAACACATGTTTTAATGTCGTCTGTTGCTGCGAGGCTGATAGGTATCTGGTCAGCAAACGGCCTTGCGGTAAATTAACCGGTTTGTGCAACCTTCGCGTCACCTTCAAATTTCCTATCTTATGCATGGGACGAATGATTTCCCCAGTGTCAGTGAGGGTGGCTAACGTGTTGTAGACTTTTTTAATCTGCTTATGGTTACGTCGTTTGGGCATCGACCTTTTTGGGGTTGCAGTTCTGCCTCGGGTACGACTGTGTTTAAAAACGCTTTTTGTTTTTGATTTGGCGCTCATCCCCTCTTCGATAAGCGCAAGGCGATAACATAACTGTCCATTGTCGTTGATAGTGTTGGGCGCAATAATGTACTTTTCTCCGGCAAAAAAAGTGCCAGAGCCGGAAAGTAGCGTTAAGGTGCTTTTTTTATCGACGGCCGGCTGCTGCGCTGTATCTGAACATCGGGTTTCTTTCTTATTGTTATACGTGAATACCGAGGCACTGACCCCGCTACCACAAGCTAGCCGAGGCGAGTAAAGTCGCGTATTTTCAACGGGTGTTATACCCAACGTTGCACGTAATTCATTAATTTTCATATCCAGAGACAGTGAGGTGCCATATTCACTGAGCTGTCTTCTTTTTACTGCTATCTGGTGATTGTCAAAAAAGCTATTTTTGTTATCAATGTTGGATGATTGATCGAGAAGTGATTTAAACTGACAGGGAGTTAGTTCAAATGATAAATCTAATTCCTTGGTTTTATACAACGTTAAGAGGGCATTTGCCTCAAAGGGCATAACAGAGAAAAAATTAATGCCACTCTGGCTAAGTAACGTTGATTCCAAGCCCTGGCCTGTTCCTATCAGTAAGGTGTTACAGATTTTTCTCTTACGGGTAAATACTAATTTTATATTACCTGTTGTTGTCTTGGTTAAAATCAGGCAATGCGTTTTCGCGATTGAGAATTTGGCTCCGGCGAACCAGCCTGGATGAAAAGGCATACCATTTTGTAATAAGCTAAAAAAAATGGAAAATTCATTTTCCTTGCTCAAGGTAAGTGCATCATTTGTTGCAAGATTTTTGATGATAGATAATGTTTTTTTTGCGAATGTATTTTCTTCTGGCATAAATTCTGGAAGATCATTAATCAACGGTGAAAAATCATGCTTAAGACCTGTTATAGACGTATTCACTAATGATTCATGTGATAGGCTTTTTTTCTCTGTTCGTGTTATCAAATCCTTGGTTACCGATATGGCGGCATTGATGCCAGGATCTGCGAATTTGATTCCTTTCAGTAATTTTTCTTTCCTGCTGCGCTTTGCTTTATTTTTTTTGAGGGCTAAGCGGATAGGATCGACCATTCGGGAAATAAATGGTATCGGTAGAGAACGAAAATTCCCCCACCGGGTTGATGAAAAGGGCTGCCCACAGTGATATTTCTCATACACATCGCCACCTAAAAGTGCGTAGAACCCTTGCGGCGGTTTATGGCTTGCCTTTTTTTTTCTGAGCAATGTTCCGGATATATTCTTAGGATCAATATAGAATATTCTTACTTTATCTCGTTTTAATGCCTCTATTTGCAACATATTTCTACACCGTTTGACGGAAACGATGTGGTACTTTTTGTTAAATAGCGGCTTTATTTTGTATTCCATGAGATTATAGTCATATTTTTTGTTTCCTGCTGAATATGCACTTAAGTATAAATTGTTATTCCTGAAATCAAAATGAGCGGTGTTTCCGTCACATCCTTGAAGTGAAAGATCTGTTGATAATGGTGTGGGCTGTTTCTTATAGGTTACGTTGATGATTTTAGTCGTTTCTTTTTCAGTGTCGACACTGGTGTTGGTGCTAAACTCAATGGAGTAATAAATATTTTTATTTTTTTGTTTTGCAGTGAGTTCACCCTCGGTATCGATATATAATGATTCAAATGTGATATTGCTTCTGTCTCCTTCCCTATTGAGAGTGTAATAAGTATAATCGTTCTTTTTACTGTGTTTTCTATATAAACCAGAGAGTAAATTCTGGCACTGACCTTGTATCAATATAAGATCGCCTTCCTGATCGAGCGTTACTCCCATGTCACTGATCAAAGGCATTCTACAACTCCCTAGAAAAACATAATCCTTGGTATTGATTTTACCGATCTTACTCGGTGTCAATGTGACGTCTTCAGAAATGATGTCTGGCAGTCTGTGATACTTGTTGTGATGGTTTTTTTTAGTGATGATACTGTGAGTTGAGTGGTGAATAAAAGAGATGTTTTTGATTAATGTATTAGAACGCGTTGGTGAAAATTCAGATGCTTTCATGGTTCGCACAGGAATGATCGATTTTGTTATATTCAATGGCAGACGTAGTGATGTTGTCATAATCAACCTAAGGGTTACGAAATGTTTATCCTAAGCGTCGATTAATGTAATGCATTAAACAGCTATTTAATTTAATAAAACCTCTGGATTTAAACTGTAAGAAAAAATTCTCATAACCTAAATATAAAATAAATAATTCCTTCATTTCTTTGTCACAATCGATTGATCCGTTATTCAACGAGTTGAATCTTTTCAAAGAACTCGTGTTATTACTCTCTGCGATATTCCCTGCTGCGTTACTCTAGCACATGTAGATTGGACACTATCCGGTAAGGATGCGTTGTATTTTCTTTACTATATTCAAATGTTATGTTTCCAAGAGGCCTTGTTAAAGAAATGAATTTCCCATCATTAAAATAAAAAATGAGATTTGGTATGGTCGAGGAAAAGGTTGAAAAACAACCTGTACTCATTAAATCAATTTTAGCTAATAAATATGTTGCATTCTCTTTAAATGATTTCACTTTAAAATGCAGTTTATTTATTGAGATTTGCAGTTCCTCTCCGCTTAATTGTGAAGTATTATCCTTGATTATTGCAATTTCATGTTCGAGATCTTCCTTATCCTTTTTACTTTCTTCTGTCAGTTTATAGTCTGTCCTTATATGATAGTTTATCGTTTTTCCCATACTGTTTCTTTCTTTGTTTATAAGGTCATGTTTTGTCTTTTTAAGTGAATCAATAAAATCCTTATGTAGGAGAACGTCCTTGATTGAGTTATTTTTTTTCTTTAATAAGTGTGATTTTACTTTCTTGTTTTTTTTGCATATCAATTCTAAATTTGTCAGGCAACGAATGTCATGGTTTTTTTCTATTTCCATATCCATTTCATTGAGCGATTCAATAACATCAGATAACGTTTTTTCGGTTCTATCAAGAAAATTTTTACCGCTAGTATACTGATGGGATTTATTTATATATGCCTGGCGGCTTACTATGTTTTTACTGTTTGACTCTTCAACAATCGGAAGGGGGAAATAGTAATCATTATTATTAATATCTGTTGACACTATTGGCATGATTTTGTTTTCTCGAACCAGTTTTGCATGTGGTGACAGAGCCTGTAATTCAATTTTTTTGCTGACGCTTTCACCTGAATCAGGTGTGATATTGGTTTCTTTGGTAAAATTTATTGAAAGTATATCCCCAGATAGCATGATCCCGGCAGTGCTTCTCGGCGCAACAATGTAATTACCTGGTTCATAGCCTGTTCCCATTTGAAGTCTGAATTCAAGTGCTCTTGCCTCAATGGATAATTTATTGGTATATTCATTTTTTTTGTTAATGGATATGTTGTTTTCTCTTTCATCGAGAAATTGAATCAACTCACTTTTTTTACTGCTTTTTTCGATGAAAGTTGAGAGATCTTTTTCTTCTAGCTTTAATGACATAGTTCTGGTTTTATCCATTTGTGAAAATAAAATAATATTCGACTCAACAGGCAAAATGGTAAAGTAGTCAATGTTAGGTGTTTTTAATAAGGTTTTTTCTAAACCTTGCCCCGTGCCGGCTAACAGCGCTATTAACGCTGTTAACCTATTATCAAAAGAACAGGATATTTCGTTGTCATCACTTTTAGTAAAACTGACGCAATGTTTTTTTGAAAGTGCCCCAACAATACCAACAAAATAGGCACGGGATAATGGAAAACCGCCTCTGGCTATACCACCAAAA
>NZ_JAGFPF010001188.1:0-667 GCF_025962695.1 Candidatus Symbiopectobacterium sp. NZEC135
GTTAGGTTTTGACAATGTCGATCAGCAGCAAGAACGCTGACGGTGAAAGGCGCGGTGCGTTAGCCAATGCGCCCTGCGAAGAGCGCCTCGCTATGGGTGCTCAATAATCATTACCGCGCAAGTATCCTTCTCCAATGCTTCGAAGGTGTGCGGCCCATCTGCGGCATAGCTGATGTAGTCACCAGCGTTAAGCGTAATCTCATGCCCCTCAGGTCCAAGCAGGGCGCGCCCACTGCTGATCATGACATGTTCCAGCGTACCGGTTTGATGAGGGATAGAACGGCGTACACTTCCCGGCTGCGCGGTCACGCGGTAGATATCGCGTTGCATCCCCCTCGGACAGACGGCGAGCAGTGTCACAAAATAGTGTGCCTGTTCAGCGGCTACGATGTCGCCCTCATGCGCACGGATCACTTGTACCCGGGGCTGGGGTGCTGCAATCAACTGCGTTACCTGCACATCAAGCGCCATCGCCAGCGCCCACAGCGTTTCCAGGCTGGGATTACCGCTGCCTGATTCCAATTGGGATAGCGTAGATTTTGCGATACCGGCACGTTTGGCCAATTCACTGACGGAAATACCTATCCGCTCGCGTTCACGTTTTACCGCCATGGCGAGAATACCGATCGGCGTTGACCAGGGTTGCATATCGTTCTCCATAAAAAAC
>NZ_JAGFPF010001191.1:0-666 GCF_025962695.1 Candidatus Symbiopectobacterium sp. NZEC135
CGGGGGCCTGGCTGGCAACGCTGGCTGTTCAAGCCCATTACCATCGCGCTGCTGCTCGCACTGGCCTGGCAAACGCCGCTGATGAGCGTCACCGGTTACTTTATCGTGCTCGGCCTGTTGGCAACGTTAGCCGCAGATATCCTGCTGTTGCTGCCCATACAGCGCATGCTGTTCGCCATCGGTGCCTATTCCGCCTGCCACCTGCTCTACACCATCGGGTTTCTGGTGGCACAAACCTCACTCACGTTTTTCTGGCCGTTGCCGCTGTTGCTGCTGGTGATTATCGCGCTACTGCTCGCCATCCTGTGGTCACGGCTCGACACCCTGCGCTGGCCGGTCGTGGCATTTGTCGCAATGAATGCGGTCATGGTGTGGGTTGCCGGGGAACAGTACTTTGCGCTCGGCAGCAGTAATAACCTCTCCTGGTTTGCGGGCAGCCTGCTGTTATTTATCGCCCACGGCGTCTGGCTGATTCACCATTACCGTTTTCCGTTTCGCGCCCATCAGGCGATTGTGGCTGCCGGCTATTTCGCGGGCCATTTTCTGATCGTGCGGGCGCTCTATTTTTAATCAGCGCGGAGCGTCAAAAGCGCTGTGCAGCCACTGGCAGCAGTGATAAAGTCGTGGATGAGAACCACTATCATCAAACAGGAGAGCATGATGCAT
>NZ_JAGFPF010001193.1:0-664 GCF_025962695.1 Candidatus Symbiopectobacterium sp. NZEC135
TTAACTCCGGACGCATTTCCGGGCGGCGTTGGAATTTAAATGTGTCATCATCGCGATGCTCGAAAGGGCGAGGGATGATTCGGATGTTTTGACCTGCACCGATGGTGATGGCTTTATCGCTGGTTAACGACATCCCAAACAGAAGTACGTATCGGCCCGCTGAAAGGGTGATATCGCCAGCGCTTTCCCACAGGCCGATCTTTTTTATCTGTGTATCATCAATCGGTAGTTTTACGCCCAGCAAGGGGAATGTCAGTGGCGTCTCATGCTTGACCATTTTAATATCGGTACCGGCAGTGAGTGAAATTTGTCCGTTTTTTTCTAAGACAGCACCATTCAAATAAATCATTTTTCCTGCAAAAATATCCAGTTTTTCTTGTGCTGAAATTTCTGAGAATTGCAGTTTTTTATCTGAACCATAAAAACGATATATGTCATTATAAATTAACATATCGCCGGTGCGGGCCAGTAAGCTAATGTTTTTACCTTTTAGATGACCGTCCCTTATTGTAATTGCATTTCCAGATGTTATTGCCAGGTTGTTACCTGCATGAAGAGTTCCCTGGTATAATTTGATGCTATCGTCGGTGATGATTGAGAGATTTTTATTTGCTTTGATACGCTCTTGGAGAGTGGTTTTCTTGCTTTTTATTATAATGTTTTC
>NZ_JAGFPF010001192.1:0-664 GCF_025962695.1 Candidatus Symbiopectobacterium sp. NZEC135
GGCGGTTATTCTTCCAGCCGCCTTTTGCTGGTGGGGATTGCCTTGAGCACCGTATTTTCTACCCTGCTGACCTTTATTCTGGCGAGTGGCGATCCGCGCACCGGATCGCTATTAGCCTGGCTGGCCGGTTCAACCTATAAGGTCAGCCCGCAGCAGGCGTACATTTCGGCGCTTATTGCGCTGGTATTGCTGAGCGCCACCCCGCTGATTCGCCGTTGGATTGCCATCATGCCGTTGGGCGCAAGCGTGGCCCAGTCCGTTGGGGTTGCACTGCGTCCTGCGCGTATGCTGATTTTACTGCTGGCGGCAGGATTGGTTGCCACCGCGACATTGGTGATCGGTCCGCTGAGTTTTGTTGGCCTGATGGCCCCCCATCTTGCCCGTTTTCTCGGGTTTCGCCGCGCATTGCAACAGATCGTTATCGCTTCGCTGCTGGGCGGCATGCTGATGCTGATTGCCGATTGGCTGGGGCGCGTATTGATTTTTCCTTATCAAATTCCCGCCGGTCTGTTAGCGACATTCATAGGGGCTCCGTATTTTATCCTGCTGTTACGTCGGCAACATTCTGCCTGAGTGCGGAAAGTAAACCGTATCGCCGCTTGCATTTGTAAATCGAATTCGCATAATTGCGGAGCAGAATAATAATGATTTACATTTGCAATTA
>NZ_JAGFPF010001196.1:0-663 GCF_025962695.1 Candidatus Symbiopectobacterium sp. NZEC135
GGCTGGCGTGGCATGTTTTTGGTGGGGATTATTCCGGCCTTTGTGGCCTGGTTTATTCGTCACCGCCTGCACGAGCCGGAAGTGTTTGTACGTAAGACCGATAAAAAAGCCTCGACCTGGTCTTCTTTCAAACTGCTGATGAAAGACAAGGCGACCAGTAAAGTCAGCGCCGGGATCGTGGTGCTCACCTCAGTTCAGAACTTTGGTTATTACGGCATCATGATCTGGATGCCAAGCTTTCTGTCCAAAACCCTGGGCTTCAACCTGACCAAATCGGCCATGTGGACCTCGGTGACTATTTTAGGCATGATCGCCGGTATCTGGGTGTTTGGACAACTGGCGGATCGTATTGGCCGCAAACCCTCGTTTTTGTTGTTCCAGGTTGGCGCTGTCGTTATGGTTTTGACCTATTCTCAACTGACCGATCCCATGACCATGCTGTGGGCCGGTGCGCTGCTCGGCGTGTTTGTTAACGGTATGATGGGTGGCTATGGTGCGGTGATGTCTGAAGCGTATCCAACCAATGCCCGTGCGACCGCGCAGAACGTGCTGTTCAACATTGGACGCGGTATTGGGGGTTTTGGCCCCGTGGTGATTGGTGCAGTAGCCAGCGTTTACTCTTTCCAGATGGCGATCGCGCTGCTTGCCGCTATCTACGTGGTG
>NZ_JAGFPF010001194.1:0-663 GCF_025962695.1 Candidatus Symbiopectobacterium sp. NZEC135
TCCCTCTCCCCGACGCCCCGTGCGGCGCGGAGTATTTGCGTGCGGTGTTGCGCGCGCCGGTGTATGAAGTGGCACAGGTGACGCCGCTTCAGCCGATGGAAAAACTCTCGGCGCGTCTCGGCAACACCATTGTGGTGAAGCGAGAAGACCGTCAGCCAGTGCACAGTTTTAAACTGCGCGGTGCCTATGCCATGTTGGCGACCCTGACCGAGGCGCAAAAAGCGCACGGTGTGGTAACGGCTTCCGCCGGTAACCACGCACAGGGCGTAGCGCTGTCAGCCTGCAAGCTTGGCATCAAGGCGCTGATCGTCATGCCGGTCGCCACCGCGGATATCAAAGTTGATGCGGTGCGCGGTTTTGGCGGTGAAGTGTTGCTACACGGTGCCAATTTTGATGAGGCCAAGGCCCGAGCGATTGTGCTGTCGCAAGAGCAGCATATGACCTTCATTCCGCCGTTCGATCATCCGGCCGTGATTGCCGGGCAGGGCACGCTGGCGATGGAGCTGTTGCAGCAGGATGCGCATCTCGATCGCGTGTTTGTACCGGTTGGTGGCGGTGGTCTGGCGGCGGGCGTGGCGGTGTTGATCAAACAATTGATGCCGCAGATCAAAGTGATCGGCGTTGAGGCGGAAGATTCAGCCTGCCTGCGTGCGGCATTGGATG
>NZ_JAGFPF010001195.1:0-663 GCF_025962695.1 Candidatus Symbiopectobacterium sp. NZEC135
TCAGCGAACTGGAGATGTAAAATCAACGCCAGTTTAACCTGGAATATCAATGATTTTACCTCAACCGTGTTCGTTAATCGGTACGGTAGCGTTGCCAACGCCGCGGGGACCGGCCGCCTCACTCCGTGGGCCGTCGTCAACGCCAGCGTTCGCTATAAAACCACACCGCAATCCAGCGTCGGCCTCACCGTCAACAATGTGCTCGACAAAGTGAAGAAAGATGAGTCTGCCGGTTGGCCTAATTATCCAACAGGAAATTACGACCCTTACGGACGTCAATGGTGGCTGGACTTCAGCTATCACTTCCAATGAGTTGAGTTCCTAAACGACATTGGCGCAGCGTCCCGGCAACCCTGCGGTGCTGTGCTGATGTCTTCTTTTGCCCTGTGGTAATGGTGAAGGCCAGTGATGTTTCTGGAAGCAAAAAATCAACACAGATTTATCTCTCGCACTGAGGTGATGGCGCTATCGGTAGTCGCCCTGCTGTTGCACGGCACGCTGCTCTGGCTGCTACTGCACCCGCCCGGTATTCGTTCGGCAGAAATCCCGCCCATGATTGCCGCCAGGGGCGAGCAATCCGTCATGGTGGATCTGACTGACACCGCCAGCGCATCGCAGGCGCAGGAGAGTACCCCTCAACCCGCGCCAGAACCGCTCCCGATG
>NZ_JAGFPF010001197.1:0-662 GCF_025962695.1 Candidatus Symbiopectobacterium sp. NZEC135
GCCAGTTTTATTTGCTCGTCCTTCTATCGTTGTTGGCCACACCAAACATGGTTGTAAACCGTCTAGTAGCATCTTCTGGGTTTTCAATATGGGACTGATGTTACAGAAATTCATGTGCTCAATGAAAGATCGCATCGATGTTATTCCGGTAGATTATTGTGCTGAAGCCTTAGTCATGCTTCTTAACCGCGATCTGCCCAATGGAGAGGTGGTTCATATATCGGCAGGGGACGAGCATTGCGTACAGTTTATGGAAATTGATAACGCAATAGCGGATGCTATGCAGCGACAACCGGTTGGCGATAACTATGCCAAGGTCACGTATGATGTTTTATTAACGATGCGCCGGGATTTGAAAAAAATCTTTGGTCCTTGTAATGAACGGATTATGCTCAAAGCGATGTATTTATATGGTCAATTTGCAGAATTGAATGTGCGGTTTGATAACCATAAGTTATTAAGTTTGGGCATGCCAAAACCGCCTAGGTTTACTGATTATATTGGCTTGTGTGTGAGTAGTACTCGTCATTTATCTATACCGCAACAGATGATGGTAGATTTTAAATAAAAGAGAATAACGATAGAGGAAGGGGGCATGACGCCCATGCCGGACAGGTGCGCAACCAGGATATAAAAAACAGCATTGATCAATGCTTCCAACG
>NZ_JAGFPF010001199.1:0-661 GCF_025962695.1 Candidatus Symbiopectobacterium sp. NZEC135
GGTACATCACCTGATTGGTTTTCGCCAATTGGAAGGTGATATCCGGGATCACTACGCCAAGAGAGAGCGTTTTGATGCGGATTTTTTCATCGGCGTTTTCACGCTTGGTGTCGAGAAAACGCAAAATGTCAGGATGGTGCGCGTTGAGGTAGACCGCGCCTGCACCTTGCCGTGCACCCAGTTGATTGGCATAGGAAAACGCATCCTCAAGCATCTTCATGATGGGGATGATTCCGGAAGACTGGTTTTCAATACGTTTGATCGGCGCGCCGGTTTCACGAATGTTGGTCAAGGTAAAGGCAACGCCACCGCCACGCTTGGAGAGCTGCAACGCCGAGTTGATGGCACGCCCGATAGATTCCATGTTGTCTTCGATACGCAACAGAAAACAGGAGACCAACTCACCGCGCTGTTTTTTACCGCAGTTGAGAAAGGTTGGCGTGGCGGGTTGAAAACGTCCGCTGATGATCTCGTCGACCAGGGCGCTTGCTAGTTGGGTATCGCCTTTGGCTAGCGCCAAGGCAACCAGACAGACCCGATCCTCATAGCGTTCCAGATAGCGTTTGCCATCAAAGGTTTTCAGCGTATAGCTGGTGTAATATTTGAACGCACCAAGGAAGGTTTGGAAACGGAATTTGTGCGCATAGGCTTGCTGAAACAG
>NZ_JAGFPF010001201.1:0-661 GCF_025962695.1 Candidatus Symbiopectobacterium sp. NZEC135
GTGCTTCCGGCGTTTTACCGCCGCTCATGATGCCGGAAACTTTAATGGCGGTCTGGTATTGCGCGGGCAGCGGTAACTTGATCTGATGCAGCACCCGCTGCGGGAAGCCTTTTACGCCTTGGCGCGTATTGCGGAACAGCACGCGGCTGGTGCCGTGCCTGTCCATCAGCATGGCGATCAGTTCCTGACGCGCCGTTTGGCGATCGTCGGTGTCGCTATTGACCGCTTTGAGCAGCGGTTCGCAGTCTTGCTCGCTCAGCAGTTCGGTGAGCAGGTTCATCTCATCTTTGCTGAGGTTTTCACCGGCAAGCAGTAGCGCAACCGCATCTGCCACCGGACGATACTGCTGCTGCTCTTTTACGAATTCACGGTAGTCGTGGAAACGGTTTGGATCTAACAGCCGCAAACGAGCAAAGTGGCTCTCCTGACCGAGCTGCTCAGGGGTTGCCGTCAGCAGCAGCACGGCAGGAATGCGCTGTGCCAGCTGTTCAATCGCCTGATATTCAGGGCTAGGAGCGGCTTCGCTCCAGGAGAGGTGATGTGCTTCATCGACTACCAGCAAATCCCAATGTGCCGCCAGCAATTGTTCAAAGCGCGCCGCATTTTTCTGAACAAAACGTAGGGAGCAGATGATCAACTGCTCGGTTTCAAACGGGTTGCT
>NZ_JAGFPF010000119.1:0-4755 GCF_025962695.1 Candidatus Symbiopectobacterium sp. NZEC135
GGTGCAAAGATCAGCAAGAAAGCCGGGATGTTTGTTATTTCGTTAAAGGGGTTCCGCATCCCCCCCAACGATTAATCCACCTGCCGAGATAAAATAGTACCTCGATGTCGTCGTTCCCTCTTCGGTGATGCCACGTGAGAGCGTCGCCGCAAAAACTATTTCCGTTAGGAATAGCGCTCTCAATATCATCATTTACTTTTATTGCATTGATTGATATTAAACCGCCGTTTAATCACCTCATGTCACGTTATTGTTGCACGCCGCTTTTTATTGGGTTGCCGTTATCCCTCTATCCCGATGTTGTCAGCAATAGGACGAAGCCATGAAATATACTTTTTTTCGACTGCTCCCAGTCATTTTTCTTGCTGCCTGTACCACAACAAAACAGCCCGAGACGGTAGCAACACACACATTTTCACCGATGAGCGTCTCGGTAGATGAGCCAGAGATTGATAACTGTGCGGTGGGGTGTCCTACAGGGGGAAGTCAGCAAACGCTGATACGTGAAGCTTACACATTAAACAACAATCGCGACACCCGATTTGCCAATTGGGTAGCTTATAAAGTCACACATTCCAGTATTGCCAGCGGCGGAACCAGAAACTGGCGACGCGATCCCGTGCTACCAGAATCGGATACTCTCGCTCCAGCGGCTTACACCGGCGCGAATGCCGCCCTGTCCATCGATCGCGGACATCAGGCACCGCTGGCCGGACTGGCGGGCTCATCCGATTGGCAATCGCTAAATTATCTGTCGAATATTACGCCACAGATGTCAGCCTTAAACCAAGGCCCGTGGGCCCGTTTAGAATTGCAAGAGCGCTTGCTGGCCAATCGCCCGGACTCGCCCCCCGTTTACGTGGTGACCGGTCCCTTATTTACGCGCAAGATAGCAACGCTGCCAGCCGCCCCTGACGTCGAGATACCGAGCGGTTATTGGAAGGTTATCTTCACCGGCAACAGCCCTGAATCCGGCGAGTTTGCCGCGTTTATCATGGATCAGAACACGCCACGAGCCGCCAATATCTGCCACTTTCAGGTCACCATTAAAGAGATAGAGGCGAAAACCACACCGAATTTAAATATCTGGCCCTATTTGCCTGAGGACGTAGCGGCCAAGCTCAAATCACGCAAAGGAACGTTAGCGAAAGCCATGGGATGTTTATAAGCACGGCAATGTTTAAGCCATGGCTACGGCAGGTAGCCATTAAAAATAACGCAGCACGGCGTGCTAGTAATAGTTAATCGTAAACACCACTTTGCCATCTGCTTTTCCCGCAGTCGCAACGGCATCCGTTTGGATATAGCGCGCGGATAACGGAACCCGGATCGTCGGGCTGCCCTCTTTTGGTAAGGCCATAGCGTGCTCTGAGGAGAAATTAAACGGTGTTGGCGTTTGGCTATTCAAGCCCCACCCAATCTGGATCCCGACGCCTGACGCCGCGCCGGGCACCGACGCGTCAATGGCCATGATGCCGTTGACAGCATCTTTCACTGCCGTGGTGGGTGTCAATCGCACACCGGTGCTGTTATTGATCGATGGCGTCGCCACCGCACTCCCGGTATTGAAATCCATCAGTGTCGTGGTGTTCGTTTGATTATAAAATCCATGAAACATCGGGCAATTTTGCAGCGAAATAGACGCATCAATCCACGGCGTAGTGGAATGGGGTCCCCTGAAATGTTCCCGTATATCATAAGTACCCATCGCCACATTGACGTCCGGCGTGGTGCAGGTTTGCGCTGTTACCGTCAGATTTCCGGTAAAGGTGACGCGATTTAATTGGAGCGGCAAGCCTTGGATTTGCTCGCCAGAACGCGAATTCACCATATTATCGCTTGCCGTAGGGAAACTGGATGCCGAGATAGCATAGCTCCCAGGCGTCAGCGGACCGATTTTAATCAGCGAGATATAACGTGTCGCGGCGCCCAGCGTCACTCCACCATAGGGTTCGTTACCGAAAATAACGTCTTCGTTACGATAGCCAAATACGCCGAGCGTTGCGGCAGCACTTTCGTTATGACGTGATATCGCGACCCCAATCCCTGGGATATTGGTTTGATAGACGGCGCCGGCAAACGGGCCGGTATTCAACCCGCTCAGCGGCAGTGGCGCTTGCTCAATGCCTACCGCCCAGTAAGGGGAAACCGCCGCCAGGCGATCGGCATTCAATATCCACCGTGGGTGCATTCATCCAACGCCCCTGATAAATAATGGTGCCTATCGGTATATCCGCACCGGCCGATATGATCGGCGGGCTTAACGGCACGCTGAGCGAGGACGCGCTGAAGCCCGCCTGATAGCCACAAGATATTGCGGCCCAACTGTGGCTACTGACCATGGCTAACAGCATCGTGCCGAGCAGCGTTAAAAGAGGAATGTTCAAATACTTCATACTGTTTCTCCAGCGTTCGGCATCGGCCGCAAAGGGCAGGCAGTGAATAACTGCCCTCACCTGTTGTGGGCACGCGAGTTTTTTTTAGGCAATGTCGCTTCTGTCTATGCAGAAGCCACCGCAGAGGTGCACACGGAATTGAATTGCTGAATCTGGCGTTGTTCTTTCCCTTTCGCCATTGGCATCAGCAAGTAGCCGACCGTACACGACATATCCGGGTCCTCTCCCCATTGCACCCGCAGTTGTCCCTTATCTTGTGACACACGTGCATACAGTTGTCCGCCCTGCCCGACGGCACCCACGCTGTTGCCTTGGCTGTCAAAGATATCGGCACCGAAAGGCACGGGTTCTCCCTGGTAGGTGGCATTCACCAGAATCGGTGTACCGCTCTTGGCGTTGTATTTCACCTTCACCACCGCACCGGAATGCGGAGCCACTTTCATGCTGGTATTATCCAGCTCCAGATTCGCTGACGCGCCTTTGGGATCGAGGTTGATCTCGTTCATCTGGTACGGGCTTAAATACGGCACCACGGCATAACCGCGAGAGTCAATACTCACCCCCGGATACGATGACACGCTGGCGCCTTGTGCGCCTTTGGCCTCTACCAACGCAAAGGTCTCTGACGAGTACGGCGTGAAGCTCACGCCACCCGCATGGCCGATAACCGTACCGTTCATCCCGGCAGACGCACTGTGATAGCCCTTACCGGTGCTGTAGGCTCCACTCAACGCTGTCGCCGCGTTACGGTAGCTGCCACTCAACGAACCACTGGATCCCATATTCTGGTTGGCGTGCGTTACCGCATAGCTGAGCGGGTTATCTGCCCCTACGGCGCCAGACACACTGGCCTGCTGACCATAGCGACCGCTGCTGTCGTGAGACAGATCCATACGCAAATAGGGCGTATGGGAAGCATCGTTGCGGCCCAGTGGCATGCTGAAGCTCAACAGATAGTTCGTCTGTGCCGTACCCAGACTGGAGAAGCTGCGATTGACGCTAAAGCCGTAAGAAAGATTCTTATAACGGTTGTTATAGCCCATCTGGTACTGCTTTTCGCTGCCCGCCTTATTCCAGTAGTTCTGCAACGATCCGCTGAAATACAGTTGTCCGCCATTCTCTGGCAGCCCCTGTCCGGCAGTGACCGTGACGCGGTTTTTCGCTCTGGAAATCGCCCCCGGTGAATATCCCTCAGCCAGCGCGTTGCGTGTACGCATCGCGGTCATAAAATCCATGTAACCCGCTGTCGAAAACCGGTATGCGGCCAACGACAGGTTGCTGTTAGTTTCACTAATTAGTTTACTGTAGCTTACGCGATAGCTTTGCCCATTAGAGCGGCTCCCCGCCGGGTGTCGACTTTCCGCGTTAGCCGGATTATCCAACTGTGTACGCGCCTGGGTCGCATCAAACGCCAGCGCACCGATCGACGTGCCTAGTGCCGCGCCCAACTGCAAGGCGGCGTAATTTTCACTGGCCTGAACACCGCCATACCCGGTAATCGCGTTGGTCAAACCGCGTTGATACGTCGCCTGATAGAGTGATGGCTTATCGCGCAGATTATCACTGCGCACTTCTCCGCCGGTGATCGCATAGCGTGATGAGCCTGGACGCAACAGTTGAGCCACCGACGCATAAGGCACACTGAAATGTTGCTCGGTGCCATCAGACTCACGCACCGTGACATTCAGATCGCCACCGTAGCCGGTTGGATAGAGGTCGTTGATCAGGAACTCTCCGGGGCTAACCGTGGTTTCATACAAAATCTGCCCCCCTTGCCGCACCGTGACTCGCGCATTGGTGCGAGCAATACCACGAATCTCAGGCGCGTAGCCGCGCAAGGACTCAGGTAACATCCGCTCATCGGTCATCAGTTGCGCGCCGGTGAAAGGCAGCGTATCGAACAGTTGCCCAACCGTGTTCGATTGCCCCACCAGCATCCGCGCTTTCAGCGTCGGAATGTCGCGTTGAAGGTAAGTGTTGATGCTGCTGTATTTACTGGGCGCGTTATCCATGCGGGCATAAGCGCCGTTGTGCCGTAAATACCAGGATCCCACGTTGAGCCCGGCATTCAACCCGGCAAATAACGAATTAAACGTTTTACCCTGGGATTCACTGGTGTAGCCATTGACGTTATAGCCCATCATTAGCGCAGAAATACCGTCATCCCATAATGCCGGGCTCACCGTGCCGCGTGCAGTGTTCTGCATGTATATCTGCGGAATAACGATATCCAGTCGTTGCTCGTTACTGTCAAAATTAATTTGCGCTTCGGTAAGTTTTTGCTGCAAATCGACACATTGCTCGCCCGCATTCTGTGACCCAAAAAAATCCGCGGGCAACGTAGCGTAATTAAACGCAA
>NZ_JAGFPF010000011.1:0-111340 GCF_025962695.1 Candidatus Symbiopectobacterium sp. NZEC135
CGAACCCTCGATACGCTTTCACGTATACACACTTTCCAGGCGTGCTCCTTCAGCCACTCAGACACCTCACCGGATTGCTCGCCATCAGCATGCTGCGGCGACGGGCGCTAATGTAGGTAAATTGCCGGGCAGCGTCAATGAGTTTATGCAACAAAATGCGCGTTTAGCCAAACTTAATGCAATTTGCTGATTTACTGACCTATTTTAGTTTAAATAGGGCGCTACCAGTATGTTAAATTTTCGTTATGGATGAGGCACAGGCTGCCAGTGCCGGTGAGAAATGGTATGCTGACGATGAAATGCCTAGCCAGGAGAGACCATGTATCCCGTCGATTTACATATGCATACTGTCGCCAGTACCCACGCTTACAGCACCCTGCATGACTATATTGCAGAGGCAAAACGTAAGGATATCCGCCTGTTTGCCATCACCGATCATGGCCCTGATATGGCAGATGCGCCACACTACTGGCACTTTATGAATATGCGTGTGTGGCCGCGATTAGTGGATGGCGTCGGCATCCTGCGTGGTATTGAATCCAATATCAAAAACCGTCAGGGTGACATCGACTGTACCGGGGTCATGCTGGAGCAAATGGACGTGGTCATTGCCGGCTTTCATGAGCCCGTGCTGCCACCGCAGGATCTGGTGGCTCATACCGAGGCGCTGATTGCCACTATGGCCAGTGGCAATGTGCATATCATCAGCCATCCTGGCAACCCCAAATATCCGATTGATATTGCCGCCGTGGCGCAAGCCGCAGCGCATTATGACGTCGCGCTTGAGCTGAATAACTCCTCGTTTATGCATTCACGTAAAGGCAGCGGACCCAATTGTCGCGCCATTGCTGAGGCAGTGCGTGATGCGGGCGGAAGGTTGGCGCTTGGATCTGATTCCCATATTGCGTTCACGCTGGGCGATTTTACGCACTGCGAACGTATTGTGCAGGAAATTGATTTTCCGCAAGAGCGGATACTGAATGTGAGCCCTCGCCGTGTTTTAGATTTTCTGGAACAACGTGGTCGCCCTGCGATAGCAGAACTGGCGGCTTTATAATTATTTGGTGACGTTGTCACTTAATTGAATAATAACAACAGGTATGACATGAACGAATTCTCATTGGTATGCCGGCTGCTCGGTACGCTGTTTAATCGGGCCCCTGACGATGCCGTGGTGACCCCTTTGTTGACGATGATTGAGCAGGGCAAACTCAAGCCGCATTGGCCGCTCAATCAGGATGCTTTGCTGGAACGCATGCAGCAGAACGTTGATATCAGCGCATTAACCGCCGATTATCATGCGCTATTTATTGAACAAGGCGGTGCGGTTTCCCCCTGGCGCTCCTCCTATGTCGAAAATGAGGCAGAAGACGCGGTTCGCGTTTTTCTGCAACAGCGTGGCATGCCGCTCAAAGAAGGTGCCGTTGACCATTTTGGCGCGTTGCTGCTGGCTGCTTCTTGGCTTGAAGATCAGGCCGCGGAAGATGAGAATGCCGCGCAGTTGGCCCTGTTTGACGAGTTTTTGCTGCCCTGGAGCGATCGGTTTCTTGGTAAAGTCGAAAGCCACGCCACTACCGCATTTTATCGCACGCTGGCATTGCTAACACGCGAGGCGTTGGACGCGTTACGGGAAGATTTGGTGGAAGAAGAGGGCGACGAGGACGTGCAGGAAAGTCCAGAGGCCTAAATCGGTATATCAGGGCGGGGAAACCCGCCCTGATAAAGGCTTAATCCGTCAACTGAATAGCAATCTGTCCCGGTTTTACCTCAATGCCTTTTGCCAGTTTCTTGGCTAAGGCTTCTGTTTTGCTATTTTCATCACTGAGCACATAGGCCGGTTTCTGATCAAAATAGTTCTTCAATGCCTGATTCAAATAGGGCGTGAGCGTTTTGAACACGGTATCCATCTTCTCTGGTGTCACTTGATAATCCACCAGTTCCATCTCTTTGAGGTAAATGGCGCTGTTCGTTTTATCAAATACCGGTTGTGCTTTCAGCGTCAGCAAGGCGTCCGCTGACTGGGCACCCAGCAGCGAGCTGATGTCCACCTTGGCATGACCCTTCAGTGTGACTTTGCCCGGTTCGGCACGGCCGATCTGGCTGCTCAGATCGTTCAATACGATGGTGGCATCGACTACGCCTGGAATGCCGATCTGTTTTTTAAAATCGTTGTGTTTTTGCAGATAACGGTTTACATCTTGCTCGCTAAGTGAGTATTGCGTGAGCCGATCGCAGCCACTAACAAGTAACGTCAGCGCCACTGCGGCAATGGCGGCTATCCCTGATTTTTTCATTGATGTTCCTCTGCACGTGCTGTGTTTCTGAAGTATGGCTGTTTAGCGATAGAAAGGGTGCCCTGAGCTTAGCAGAAAATCTGCGGGGCTAACGGGCGCAGAGATACACTGCCTTATTAGCCCCGGGTTAGCTATCAGATAGCGCTGAAAGCACAGAAATTGCTAACCTGTGCCTTAATGTTCTCCCAGCATGGCGGGTGCTATCTTACGCAGATTGAACTGCCAATAGAGGGTTGCCAGCGTGAGTAAACCGATAATGCCTAACATAAACCACGGCAGCTCCGGCATGTGAAGCCGATGCCCGGTATCAAACAACCAACCGCCGCCGCTATAGCCCAGTGCGCCGCCCAACGCCAGACCCAGACGGCTGAATCCCATGTAACTGCCGCGTGCACGCGCATCGGCCAGTGACGCACTTAACGTTTCACGAGCGGGTTCTGCAATAATCGATCCCATGTAAAACAGGCTGATAAGCATCAGCAGCGTCGGCAGCGTGGTAGTCATGCCGATGGGAAACAGACTGAGTGTCATGATAAACAGTCCTGCCATGAGACGCTGTTCCAGGCGGAAGCGTTTTTCACTCCAGCGTGCAATCGGATAGAGCAAACTGAGCGATAGCATGGCTTCAATCGCATACATCCATTTCACCGCCGAGGGCGTGCCCGCAATCTCATTGACCATGATCGGGAGCATTAACAGCACCTGCACGCCCAACATGTAGTAGCCGGTCAACGTAAGAACATAAATCAGGAAGCGCCGATCGCGAATGACACGCAGCAGACCTTCAGAAATCGGCGTGCGCACGGTCGAGATACGATAGGCGGGTAGCAGCCAGGCGTTCAACGCTGCCGCCAGTACGAATAGCGCTGCACCGCCCCAGCACACGACGGTAAAGTCATATTGCAGCAGCCAACTGCCAATCAGCGCACCGATAACCGCCCCGGCACTGTCTTGCATCATCAGTAATGAGTAGAAGCGCCCACGCTCCTGCGGACGAACCAGCTTTACCACCAGTGCGGTGCGCGGAGGATCGAACAGCGTACCGCCAAGACCAGAGAGCGCGCAGGAGAGCCAGAGCAGCCAGGGTTCGGTAGCGATAGCCATAAACACAAAACCGGCGGCGCGCAGCAACATGCCGGTAATGATCATCGGTTTGGCACCAAACCTGTCGGCAATGGCACCGCCAAAAACACCTAATCCCTGTTGAATAAACTGACGTAATCCGAGAGCGATGCCCACCAGCAAGGCCGCCCAACCCAGATCGTCAACAAAGCGTATGGAAATTAGCGGGAATACGACAAAAAAACCCAGAACCACCAGCATATTGTCTAATAAAAGGAAATATTTGCCGAGACTCCGAGCTTGTGACATCAGAGGCATGTTTCACCACAAGAGAAAAAAAGAAAGAGTTACAACGCGTCTATTTTGTACCCTAATCAAATGGCAGGATAGTCTTTACAGAACAATATTTTTTTATCGTTCCGAGCCTCTGCGATTGCAACGTGAATGACTTTTTTTTAACCAAAATGCGGCGATGTTGGCGTAATTGCGTAATAAGTCACCGCTGGAGGTTTTACGCCAGAGAATTGATGCGGTTATAGTAGCGAGTATCGGCGTTTTTTGTGGTCAGGCGTTTGACTCCCTGTTCAGGGACTGGTTTTTCAGTTAAACCTGTACTGCAAATTATCGCGATAAATTTTTCTTATCGAACAACGAAAAAAACGAGGCAGAGATGTTTGGCTATCGTTCAACCCCGGCGCGGGTATACATGACAACGGACAGGCTGGTCGTGCGTTTAGCCCACGAGCGTGATGCCTGGCGTCTGGCGGAATACTATGCGGAAAATCGTGATTTTTTAAAACCCTGGGAGCCGGTGCGCGATGCCAGCCATTGTTATCCTTCCGGCTGGCAAGCGCGGCTTAGCGTGATCAACGACATGCATAAGCAAGGGGCTGCTTATTACTTCTTGCTGCTCGATCCGAATGAAAATGAGGTGCGTGGAGTTGCCAATTTCAGTAACGTCCTGCGTGGCTCCTTCCACGCGTGCTATCTGGGCTATTCGCTCGGCCAGAAATGGCAGGGGCAGGGCATGATGTATGAAGCCTTACAGCCTGCGCTGCGCTATATGCAGCGCCAACAGCACATGCACCGAATTATGGCCAACTATATGCCGCACAATCAGCGCAGCGGTAATCTGCTGACGCGACTCGGTTTTGAACGTGAAGGCTATGCTAAAAAATATTTGTTAATCGACGGCACCTGGCAGGATCACGTTCTGACTGCCTTGACGAATGAACAGTGGACGCCTCAGCGATAGGAGCCCAGAGAATGAAATATCAGTTTGATACCAAAGCGTTGCGTGTGGTGGGTTGTTTATTGGAAAAACAGATCACTACACCAGAACAGTACCCCATGTCGCTAAATGGCGTGGTAACGGCATGTAATCAGAAAACCAACCGCGAGCCAGTGTTGGAACTCAGTGAGAGCGAGGTTCAACAAACGCTGGATGTGCTGGTTAAAAAGCACGTTGTCAGAACCCTCAGTGGCTTTGGTAATCGCGTGATGAAGTATGAGCACCGGTTTTGCAATTCTGAATTCGGCGATCTGAAGTTTTCTTCCGCAGAAGTGGCGCTGGTCACGACGCTGTTGCTGCGTGGGGCACAAACGCCGGGAGAGTTACGAACTCGAGCGGGGCGTTTGCATGAATTTGCGGATGTCGATGAGGTTGAACAGACGCTGACACTGTTGCAAACGCGGGAAGATGGCCCCTTTGTGGTGCGTTTGGCGCGTGAGCCGGGTAAGCGGGAACACCGCTTTATGCACCTGTTTGGCGATGATGAACCCGTTGCGGTCATGGACAGTGCTGAAGGGCGCGTTGAGGCTGATTCGACGGATCTCGCGCAGCGTGTGCTGGTGCTGGAGCAAGAGGTAGCTGAATTGAAACAGCAATTGGCGCACTTATTGTCGCAACAATCCTGAGTATTGCCCGAGAGAATGCTCCCTGACAGAAGGTGACACAATGAATACAGTGAAAACGGACGCAGGGCGCATCCGTATCGGCATGGTTGGACTTGGTTCGATTGCGCAAAAAGCCTATCTACCGGTGCTGAGCCAGGAAACACACTGGACGTTTGCTGGCGTTTTTTCTCCGAATCAGCAAAAAATGCGCGCGCTCTGCCAACAGTATCGCCTGTCAGGTTATGCATCACTGGAGGCGCTGGCGAGCGCATGCGACGCGGTGATGGTACACAGCAGCACCGCCAGCCACTACGACGTGATCAGCGCGTTACTGCATCTTGGCGTGCACGTGTATGTTGATAAACCGTTGGCAGAAACGCTGGCGCAGGCCGAGGCGCTGTTAGCGTTAGCCGATCGACAGAGAAAAACCGTGATGGTCGGATTTAACCGTCGTTTTGCTCCCGGTTATCAATCGCTGAAATCAACGTTACTGCATCCCGATTCTGTTCGGGTGGAAAAACACCGTGCGGATAACGTGGGTCCGCAACCGGCGAGTTTCACGCTGTTGGATGACTACCTGCACGTGGTTGACACCGCACTGTGGCTGGCGGGTGAGGGCGCGACGTTACAAGGTGGCGTCGTGCGCAATAATGCAGCAGGACAGCTTGTTTTTGCTGAACATGTGTTTGCTTCTGCCTCCTGTCAGGTTGTCACCAGCATGCATCGCTGCGCGGGCAGTCAGCGCGAGTCGGTACAGATGATCGGACAGGGGGCCATTCACCACGTCGATAATCTCAGTGATTGCTGGCAGGAAAGCGGTGGCATTATCACGCGGTACCCGGCACCGTCCTGGCAAAGTATTTTAGAACAGCGCGGTTTTGTGGGAGCCGTTCACCATTTTGTCGATGCGCTTGATAAAGGTGTTCAACCCCAAACATCAGGCGAGCAGGCGGTTCTGGCGCAGCGAGTGGTTGAGTCGCTGCTCACATCATGCTGAATCCTGCTGTGAACTCTCATCAAGGGTGGCTATTCCGCCCCTGATGCGTAGACTGTCGCCACGCTTGGCGGGCTGCGTTCCGCTGTAACTCTCGACACAACAGAACAGAACAGAATCGAATCGGATGAATTTATTAAAATCATTGGCCGCGGTCAGTTCAATGACCATGCTATCGCGCGTTTTGGGCTTTATCCGCGATGCCATTGTCGCACGGGTATTTGGCGCAGGAGTGGCGACAGACGCCTTTTTCGTCGCCTTCAAACTGCCAAACCTGCTACGTCGTGTTTTTGCCGAGGGGGCTTTCTCGCAGGCATTTGTTCCGATACTGGCGGAATATAAAAGCCAACAAGGGGATGAAGCAACGCGAACCTTTCTTGCCTACGTGTCAGGCATGTTGACGCTGGTGCTGGCGCTGGTGACCGTGGCCGGGATGATCGCCGCACCCTGGGTTATCATGGTGACAGCGCCAGGGTTTGCCGCCACGCCCGATCGGTTTGCACTGACCTCGGCGCTGTTGCGTATCACCTTTCCGTATATTTTGCTGATATCGTTGACCTCGATGGTGGGGTCGGTATTAAACACCTGGAACCGCTTCTCTGTCCCGGCGTTTGCGCCGACATTTCTCAATATCAGCATGATTGGTTTTGCCCTGTTCGCCACACCCTATTTTGATCCGCCGGTGTTAGCGCTGGCCTGGGCGGTGTTGCTGGGTGGGGTGCTGCAATTGGTTTACCAACTGCCGCATCTTAAAAAGATCGGGATGTTGGTATTGCCGCGCTTTAAATGGCGTCACCCTGGCGTCGGGCGAGTGATGAAATTGATGGCGCCCGCGATTCTGGGCGTATCAGTGAGCCAAATCTCGTTGATCATTAACACTATATTTGCCTCTTTTCTCAGTGAAGGGGCGGTTTCCTGGATGTACTACGCTGACCGACTGATGGAGTTTCCGTCCGGTGTGCTGGGGGTCGCTTTGGGCACGATTTTATTGCCATCGCTGGCGAAAAGCGTCGCCAGCGGCGATCAGGAGGCCTATTCACACCTGATGGATTGGGGGCTGCGTCTCTGCTTTCTGTTGGCGTTGCCAAGTGCTGTTGCCTTGGGCATTTTGTCGAAACCGTTGATTGTGGCGCTGTTCCAGTATGGCAAGTTTAGCGCACTGGATGCTTTGATGACGCAGCGGGCGCTGATTGCCTACGCCATCGGGTTGATGGGGCTGATTGTGGTAAAAGTGTTGGTTCCGGGGTTCTATTCTCGGCAGGATATCAAAACGCCGGTGAAAATTGCGTTGGTGACGTTGGCGCTGACGCAGGTCATGAACCTGATCTTTATCGGGCCGTTGCAGCATGCTGGGCTGGCGCTGTCCATTGGATTGGCCTCGTGTCTAAATGCCGGGTTGCTCTATTGGCAGTTGCGTAAACAGCAGCTTTTCCAGCCGCGTCCGGGGTGGGGCACGTTTCTGGTCAAGCTGGTTATCGCTGTGCTTGCCATGTCGACAGTATTGATCGCGTTGTTGATGTGGATGCCGGCCTGGGACATTGGCGGCATGACAGTGCGTATTTCGCGCCTGCTGCTGGTGGTGGTGGTCGGGGCGGGGACCTATTTTGCGATGCTTGCGCTGCTTGGCTTCCGTCCGCGCGATTTTGCGCGTCGAGGCATGTAATCGGCCCCAATAAAAAACGGTGGCTCAGGCCACCGTTTTTTTATGACATGACGCCGTTGATTACATTTTATCGACGGTTTCAATACCCAAGGTGCTTAACCCTTGTTTCAGCGTTTCTGCGGTCAGCAGGGCCAGTTTCAGGCGGCTTTGACGCACCGCGTCACTGTCTGCGTTCAGAATCGGGCAATGCTCGTAAAAACTGGAGAACAAACCAGCAAGATCGTACAGGTAGGCACACATCACGTGCGGCGTCCCTTCACGCGCCACGATCGTGATGGTTTCTTCAAACTGCATCAGGCGGGTTGCCAGCGCCGTTTCTTTCCCATCATTCAATATCACAGGTTGCGTCAGTGCGGTTTTATCCAGATTGGCGCGTTTGAAAATCGAGGCAACGCGGGTATAGGCATACTGCATATAAGGCGCGGTATTGCCTTCAAACGCGAGCATGTTATCCCAGTCAAACACGTAGTCCGTGGTACGGCTTTTTGACAGATCGGCATATTTCACCGCACCGATGGAGACAATGCGCGCCAATTCACGCAACTCGTCTTGTTCCATATCCGGGTTTTTACCCGCGATCAGCGTTAATGCGCGCTCATAGGCTTCGTCTAACAGATCGGCCAGTTTGATGGTGCCCCCCGCGCGGGTTTTGAACGGCTTGCCATCTTTGCCCAGCATCATGCCGAACATATGGTGTTCCAATGAAACTGATTCAGGCACATAGCCTGCTTTACGCACGATTGTCCACGCCTGCATCAAATGCTGGTGTTGACGGGAATCGATATAGTAAAGAACGCGGTTGGCGCCTAGCGTCTCATAACGGTACTTGGCGCAGGCAATGTCAGTGGTGGTATAGAGATAGCCACCATCTTTCTTCTGCACGATAACGCCCATCGGTTCGCCTTCCTTGTTTTTAAACTCATCAAGGAAAACCACCGTTGCCCCTTCACTTTCAACGGCCAGGCCTTTTGCTTTCAGATCGGCAACAATCTCCGGCAGCATCGCGTTGTAGAGGCTTTCGCCCATTACGTCTTTTTTGGTCAGAGTGACATTTAAGCGATCGTAGGTGAGCTGGTTTTGTGTCATGGTGACATCAACCAGTTTGCTCCACATTTCGCGGAAATAAACGTCTCCGCCCTGTAATTTCACCACGTAGTGGCGGGCGCGCTCAGCGAAGGCGGCATCTTCATCGTAACGCAGCTTGGCTTCGCGATAGAAGGCTTCCAGATCGGGCAATACCAGTTCGCCGGAGGTGTCTTTCTGCACATCTTCCAGATGGGCAATCAACATACCGAACTGTGTCCCCCAGTCACCCACGTGGTTGGCGCGGATAACCTTGTGTCCGAGAAACTCAAGTGTGCGTACCGCAGCATCGCCAATAATGGTGGAGCGCAGGTGGCCGACATGCATTTCTTTGGCGACGTTAGGCGCGGAATAGTCAACCACGATGGTTTGCGGCGTAACCGGAGTGATACCCAACTTAGGTGTGTTCAAAGCCCGTTCGGTTTGTTGTGCTAACCATTGCGCATCCAGAAACAGATTGATAAATCCCGGACCGGCGATCTCTGTTTTGGCGACAATACCGTCCAACGCCAGATGCTGAACGACCGTCTCTGCCAGTTGTCGCGGAGCAAGCCCAAGTTTTTTCGCCGCTGCCATGACACCATTGGCCTGGTAATCACCAAACTGAGCCTTGGCAGACTGGCGCACCTGCGGGTCTGTGCCGTTGGGCGCACCTGCTGCAACCAATGCCTGGCTGACTTTTTCCGAAAGAAGAGCCTGAATATTCACCTGGATACCTTTAATAAAAATTTAGCCCCCGCTTATACCATATTTGGGCTTAGTCGTCAGCAGGGCGAGCCTTCCCCGCGAGAATTTTCCTGAGAAAATGCAAGGGGGATAGAACACGAAGAGGGGAGGTAACGCGTCGAAAAAGGGGGCAAAGAAGAAGAAAAAGAGTACCTGTGCTAGCAAAAAACAGTTAACGCTTTCTTCCCCGATGATGGGTTCCGATACGTTGACTTTCCCTTGTTTTAAAATGTTTAAAAATTGCATATGCCGCAATGGCAATAAGCAGAACCGATAAAATGGCTAAAATCATAATTATTTCTCTGTATACTATTGCGATACGATAACAAATTACCTGTTTTTGTTAGGTGTTACAATGTAGGTCAAGAGGTTTAAGATTAATCTTTTCTTTTAAGAATATTCCCTAAATTCGTATAATTTACGGATGAATGAATTGTAATACGTTATTGTGGACCATTTGCTGTGCTGTGTTTATAAATTCCGCTGCCGTTAGATATCCTTATCAAATACGGTGAGGTGGTTAATAATGAAGGGATATAGCATAAGGTGATTTTCATCACGTTATGTTTCAGGATGTTACAACATCAGGGACATGGTCACGTAGGCTTTTTGTGCTGTGGCCGACGATGCAGAGCGCGCTACACCTGGTTTGTGCCGGAATGGTAGGTAAAGAACGCGCAACGCGTTACTATTCAAAAATTAATTATTGTTAATGTTAGGAAATGCAATGTCTGGAATGTTACCCCCTGCACTTCAACAGGATTTGGCCCGCTTTGAGCGTGCGTTGCTACAGTTAGCGGATACGCTGTCATTAGATTTGTCGCAATTTGAAGCGGACCATATAGCGTTGCGCTGCAACCAAAATACGACGGCTGCGCAATGGAAAGAAACGTTATTAACGCTAGGGGTATTAATTTCTGAAAATCAAATTAACGGACGTCCTATTTGCCTTTTTTCGCTTAACGAAAAAATAACCGTGGGCCCGTTGAGCATTGACTGTATTGAATTACCCTGGCCTGGTCAGCGCTTTTACCCCACTGAAGGTTGGGAGCACATCGAATTAGTCTTAGCGGGCAGTCCAGACACCTTGCATGCACGCGCTCTGGCTTGTCTTTCCGATAGCGCGCTGGCTTCACCGCACATTACCCTAAAATTCAGCCAACCTGGTAGCGACAAAGAACGCTTGCCTAATCCCACGTTAGCCGTGAGCGACGGGACAGCCACTATCAAGTTTCATCCGTATTCCATTCGTGAAGTGATTGCCAGCGAGCAGAAGTAGCCTGGTCCTGATACTGGCTAACGGCTTTTGGTAAGATTTGTGTGACACGTCATGGATAGCATGGGGGTAATCCTGCCCTCTGTGACTCGGCTCTCCTTTGCATTTTTATTCAGATGCCATATTTATCCTAAAGCCATAACGTGCTAGTTGATGGTGCAATGGCCACAGCGCAATGTGACGCAGGCGGGGGAGATAACATGTCAAAGTTGGAAGTTTGCTGTTACAGCGTTGATTGCGCACTCACGGCGGAACTGGCAGGAGCAGACCGAATTGAACTCTGTGCCGGCCAGCGTGAAGGCGGGCTCACGCCCAGCTATGGTGTTCTTGTCGAGGCTAGGAGCAGGTTACGGCTGCCGGTGCATCCTATTGTACGCCCGCGCGGCGGGGATTTCTGTTACAGCGACAGTGAGTTTCGCACCATTCAGTACGATATTCAGCGCATTAAAGAAATGGGTTTTCCGGGTGTAGTGATCGGTGTGTTAGATGAAGAAGGGCATATCGATCTGCCACGCATGAAAGTATTAATGGCACTGTGTGAGGGGATGGCTGTGACATTCCACCGTGCTTTCGATCTGTGCCTCAATCCGCACATGGCGTTGCAACAACTCACGGACTTGGGCGTGGCGCGCGTGTTGACATCCGGTCAGCAGCAGCAAGCTGAAAACGGATTAACGTTATTACGTGAACTAATACGGGCGAGTCGTGGTCCAATTATTATGGCGGGAGCAGGCGTGCGCTTGACCAACCTGCATAAATTTCAGCGAAGCGGTATTCAGGAATTGCACAGTTCAGCCGGACACTGGATTCCTTCGGCGATGCGGTTTCGCAAAGTGGGTGTGTCCATGTGTTCCGATGCTGAAAGCGATCTGGACGAATTCAGCCACTATTGCGTCGATGGCGACATCGTTGCTGAAATGAAGCGCGTGCTGAATGCGGGGTGCCAGACAGTCCCTGTCCCCTGATGATGTGGACAATTCGCCCAACGAGTCCTTTACCGCGCAGCATCCCTTCGGGTTTGCTTGCGAGTACCAAGCCCCGGCGTGTTGCCGGGGCTTTTTTTCTTATATACAATAACTTAAATAGTTTTTGGGGTGCTATAGGGGTGCTGGTGGATGATGAAAAAAAGCTAAAATATCCCACGTTAAAACGTCATTTGATATGGGAGATGAGGCCGGGGGATATGCGTGGTTTGTTGGTGTCAGGTTTCATAACGCAACACGTGCTAACAGAACGTTTTTATTCGTGCGTTAAGGTATTTAACGGGTGGAAGTTGTGTCGTTATCTGTTTATTGTCAGCGATATTTTTTAGTATCTTACACTGGATATTGCACTTGGCATGTTGCATCAAGAAAAGGAGAACTTGGGTGAGGACGTTACATCGATTTGTATTATTATTGATTGTATTATCATGTTGTGGGTGTGCTAGTTCACTATCCAGTCCAATGCGTCACGCCTACCACACGGCACATCAACTGTCACATCAACATTTCGATCCTAATACGCGTATTCATGTTAATAAGACGACCGCACAATTACTTCCTGAATTTGAAAAGATATACCATTTAGGGCAGCAGGATCGTGCCAAAGGCTTGTCTCAGCAAGAAGCACAACAGAATGCAAACCGCTTTAGCGATCCGCAGTTATTGCCTGATTCAAATATGAAGCTATCTTTTTTCACGCATAAATATTCAGTAGAGAATCCGCAAGAATCTCGAAGGTTATATATCGATGGCCTGCTCAAAACATATTGGGATGGTTTTAACGGCCGGTATTGATATAACTCTCTGATACCCTGACCAGCAGGTCGGGGGGGGTTACTGTGTTTGCACTGAAAACAGCGCTATAAATCCCGCCATACCGGACGCCCATTATTGTCCACAGCCCAATGCGTCTCACGGGGAGTTAGGCAAACCCCGCCAACCCAGTGAGGCTGTGATGCAAAATCAAGCCAGTAAGCTTTGCCGTTAAGTATGTCATGGCCGAGCGCCGTTAATTCCACCGTTTGCAGGGCTTCTGTATCTGCTGCTGCGCGGATACGCAGCAGCGGGTTTGCACCTGTTATCAGTGGTCTGATGGCGGAATAGAACATCATGTCGCCCATATATGGCAGTGGGTCGCGGGTGGTGATCAGCTCTCTGAATACCTTCCTGAGGCTGGTGGGGCCTGATTGCGCAATATGGTGTAATGACAGACGTTCAGTCAGGGAAAGGCCGTCGTTGATGCCCGGTAATTCTTGCAATAATCGGCGCAAGGAACGGGAAAGATAAGGTAAAGCGGTGTGTTCACGCTGGGCCAGCGCAAAGAGCGCTTCTGGCGAAGGTGCACACCAGGCCGACCAGGCGTGGTGCGCCAGTGCTATTGCATCGGCAGGCACCGCCTTGCGTTGCGTCCAGAGCCAGGCCAATACATCGGGTGATAACTGGCCCAGTCCAATAAAACGCTTCACGCCGGGTATATCGCCAACCGCGATAAGCTCGAGCTTTTGTGGTTGTTTTTCGAGTGATGAGAGTGTGCGGATTAGAAAAAGTTGATCGTAAGGGTCGGCTTCGCACCACAAAACCGCATGTTCAGCATCGGGTAAACGTTGCCACTGCGCCTGCTCCTCGTCAAAACGGCGGGTGACGTCAACGGCGTCCAACTGAAACGCCTGCTGAATAAAGGTGCAGCGAGCCGTGCGGTAGTCGGCAAAGGGAACGTCCTGAACCGGTCCCATAGACAGTGGGTCGGTATAGCTGTGAAATGTGCCGTGAAAACCGGCGAGTCGCAGATTGTGTTCAATATCATTGCCGCAACGCCAGTGCTGGGTTTTGCTTTCATCATCAGCAGTGAAATGGGGATGACGCCGGGCAAAGGCGATGGCATCAACATGCGCTTTGAGCTTAGGCCAACTTTCAAACCCAACGTCACGCGCAATTAACCACTGTGCGCTGGCAAGAGTTAGGTCGAACGTTGGATTAAGGCGATGAAGCAGTGCCAATTTTTCAGGCTCAAGGCCTGCTTTGATACGTTGCAACAATTCTTTCGCGCGTTTGCGCTGTTGAACCAGATTGATATGACCATTACTTATCGGATGTACAGACATACGAACTCCTTTCCAATACCTTATCCGCATTCAGGTGGGGAGTCGTAACCTTGAGGTTGCCTACTTATCTTGGGCGCAGCCCTTTCCGCGGATGGTGGCGCAGATAACGCCACCATCACTATATCCTGCCATCGGGAGGGCTGCAATACGCGCTTGGGTTAATGCTGCTGGAACAATAAAAAAGTTTTTCCTGCCCCTGAGTTAATTATCGTTCGCTCAGTGATATTAAAACACGCATATTGATTCCTAAACTAGGTATGTTAAAACTTTTTGAACAAACGCTTGACTTTATTTTTTGCTTTTTCTATGTTGCGCTCGGCCTCCTTTTGAACTCGGGGCATAACACGATCAAATTCATCTTTTGTTTTGTCTAAGCTACGTTCGACCTCCTTTCCAACTCGAGTAGTAATACTACCAATTTCTTTGCTGATTCGTTCACCAGTACTGGTTTTGTTACTCTCGCTCGACTGAATCAATTTATCAATCTCATCTATTGATTGAGTTAGGTATAATTTTCCGAATTCTCTTCACCGAGTTTATCATTGTCCGTAATCGAATTTATCGTTGCGAGAACCGTTTTTAATGGTTCATTGATATTGTCACCCGTGTTGCACAATGTAAGGATTGCTTTATTGTTTTTTGAAAAAAAACCTTCATAATACGTTAAACTTTCATTGTAAGCGTGTTGTTCGAGCTGTAGCGTTGATAATTTGTCATTTATAAGTTTAACTCTCTTGGTCGCAGGGTTATCTTCTTGCGAAGATCTCTGGGCTGGGGCAATTGATTGAAGTGAATGTATAGCGCTTGAGATGGACGGTAGCATATTGATGACTCCCTATTAATAAGTGGAGCCATGGTATGAGGAAAGAAATTATTTTTATACCAGGTTATCGCCTTGTTTCATGTAACGCACTTATAAGCTATGAAATGACTCGAAAGTAACTATCACGCTCCGTCGGGAATACCAATGAGTAGATATTCTGGAGCGAGAATCTGCTGTCGCGATAAACCGAGAGTATAACCCCGGCATGGCGCCGGGGCGAGGTACTAAGGATTACGAGCCACAATCACCGCACGCAGTGGCGCGGGGTAACCTTCGCAGGTTTTGCTGTGATCGTTAGGATCGAGAAAATCGGCCAGTGATTCCGTGGTCATCCATGAGGTCCTGCGCTGTTCCTCGAGGGTCGTGACGCAATGATCGACGATACGCATGTCGACAAAACCGCATTTTTCCAACCAGCGTACCAGCGCCGAGGCTGAGGGAATAAAGTAAACATTGCGCATCTGCGCGTAACGTTCGCCCGGCACCAGCACGGCATTCTCATCGCCCTCGATAACCAGCGTCTCCAATACCAGTTCTCCGCCGGAAACCAACTGATTTTTCAATTGCCACAGATGATCGAGCGGTGAGCGGCGATGGTAAAGCACACCCATGGAGAACACGGTATCAAAGGCAGCGAGTTCAGGCAGTTGTTCGATACCCAGCGGTAACACATGCGCACGTTGATCGTTACCCAGCAGTTTGCGTACGGCTTCGAATTGGCAGACGAAAAGCTGCATCGGGTCGATGCCCACGGCCAGATGCGCCCCGGCACCAATCATGCGCCACAGGTGATAACCGCTGCCGCAGCCGACATCCAATACCAGACGGCCCTGCAAGGGGCTGATATGGGGCGTTAGCCGCTCCCATTTCCAGTCGGAACGCCATTCGGTGTCGATATTGACACCGTAAAGCGAATAGGGGCCTTTACGCCACGGCATCAGTTGACGCAGGCGGACTTCCAGCCCTTCGCGCTGACCCTCGCTGAGACCGGGCTGTAACGCGGCGGTGACGCTGTGTTGCACATCTAACTGCGAAGGCGTGAGTTCAGGCAGGGCTTCAACAGCATTGAACCACTGCTTAAATTTGCCATGTAGTGATTCCCTCTGCCATGCACTCAGTTGGGCTGGCAGCGTATTTAACCAATGGCTTAATGGGCCTTTCGCGATAAGTTGATAAAAATTGCCGAAATCGATCACGCCTTATCCTCAGCTTTTAGCGCCAGTAACGAACCAAAATTAAAGCACTGGAACCACACTTCGCTGTGTTGAAATCCGGCGTGTGCCAGACGAGATTTATGGGTTTCCACCGAATCGGTCAGCATGACGTTTTCCAGCATATTACGCTTTTGGCTGATCTCTAATTCGCTGTAGCCGTTTGCCCGTTTGAAATCGTGGTGCATGTTAAATAACAGCTCACCCACTTTGCCGTCTTCAAAGCTGAATTTCTCCGACAACACCAGCGCACCACCGGGGTTCAAGCCTTGATAAATACGGGTTAACAGCGTTTGCCGTTCTTCTGGTGCCAGGAATTGCAAGGTGAAGTTGAGCACCACCAGGGAAGCATTCTCGATGACGATATCGCGGATATCTGCCTCGATCACGTTGACGGGGGTGGCAGCGCGAAAAGCATCAATGTGGCGGCGACAGCGTTCAATCATCGCGGGGGAGTTGTCAACGGCGATAATGTTGCAGCCCGTGGCCTGAATATTACGCCGCATCGACAACGTAGCAGCACCCAGCGAGCAGCCCAGATCGTAAATCTGGGTATCGGGTTTGGCGAAACGCTCAGCCAACATACCGATCATGGAAATAATATTCGAATAACCGGGGACGGAGCGCTGAACCATATCGGGAAAGACTTCAGCGACGCGTTCGTCAAAGGTCCAGTCACCGAGGTGGGCTATGGGAACAGAAAAAAGCGTATCGCGATTTGGCATGATGGACACGACGTAACAGTGCGGTTAATAAAAAAGGTGGCACAGTCTAGCAAATACCAATAAGAAAGTCTGTTTCCTTGCGGCGCGCCACAGTACGTAGGGCGCACCAAAGCCGCATGCGCTGTTAATACAGCGTGAGCACCAGTTCCCAGGGAAGGTAGTAAAGATTGAACAGCGACATCAATACCAGTGAGGCGTAAGTCGCAGCCATTCCGGTACGACGCCAGCGGAATTCACGTTGACGCAGGCCCACGTAATGAAAGAGCCGGCCAACGATCAGCAGCATACCGCACAAGTGAATCATGATGATCAAGGCGCCGTTCATTTCCATCAGTACCAGAAGGATAGCGCCGATGGGGAGGTATTCTACGGCATTACCGTGTACTCGAATGGCGGTCTGTAATTCATAAAAACCACCGTCTCCATAGGCGACGCGGTATTGCATACGCAGTTTAACCACATCGAGAGACAGTTTTACCAGCAACAATGCGCCAAGCACCACATAGAGCGCGCTTACCATGTTCCACTCCATTGTCAGGCAAACATTGCCTGACAGAAAATATTAACCGACTTCGGCTGGCAGAATGATAGCTGTCTGCTGTCAGACTGTCGCCTTTAATGTCTGCTTTTAAAAAAAAAGCAGTTCAAAGCCTGAAGTTATAATAAAAAATGCTAAAAAAAGCCTTTTAATATATTGCTGTTTTATCTTTGTTTAAAATAGAGCGTCCTGTTGCGGCCAGTCAGGGCGCGGCGGACAGGCAGCTATCACAGGTTCTAACAGCGGCCATATTGCCTGTGCCAGCGGTAATGCGTTGCCTATGTCAGGCGTATGGATAAACAGATACGGAGCGTGTTCCTGCCAGATCTTCAGTTTATCAACCCAGGGGGCAAACCAGCGCAAATTGTCTGCAATGTCTTCATTGCCGATGAAGCGGATGGCGGGTTGCTGAGCAGTCAGCAGCGCATGAACCGGCAAACGCGGTTTTTTCCGTTGGGCTTCCCGCAGGGCGGGCGTATCTGGCGGTGCGTGGTGTACCGGGCGGCTGTCGAGTATGATCCTGTCGATAGCGCGTTGAGCAAGTCCTTGGTTCAGTTGCCGCTCATCCTCACCTTTGGCAAAAAATGCAAGGTGGCGTACTTCAACGCCGTAGCTGAATTCCTGCGGTAGCGCATCGAGAAAACGCCATAAATCGGGGAGGTGCTCGGGCGAAAAAGCCGCAGGAAGCTGTAGCCAGAATTGCCCAACGCGCGAGGCGAGCGGTTGCAGGCAATGAAAAAACTGACGTGTTTCCTCTTCACACTGGCGCAACCCCGCCTGATGACTGATGGTGGCGGGAAATTTGAAACAGAAACCGAAACTGTCAGAGGTCATGTCCCGCCAACGCAATACGCTGTCGGCACTGGGCAGCGCATAAAACGTGGTGTTACCTTCTACGCAGTTGAAATACCGCGCGTAGTCAGCCAGCGTGCGCAGTCCGAATTTGTGCCAGGCGGGATGTTGCCATTGTGGTAAGCCGATAAACATTCCGTTGCAACCCATTAACAGAGTGAGGGACAGTAAAACATTTTTTTAACCAAGAGGGAATTCTCACAATTCTTGCGACATATCACTGCCTGGAAACCGCTTCACTCTTATCGTTCTGGGGAATATCCTTTATAATAGCCACCTTTTTTTACTGAACAGCAATCCAGAACAACCATTCCGCGCAAAAAAACACCGTTGTGACCTGATGCGTGGGGAAATGCCGCTGTGTGTGGAGCCCGTGTGTTTTATAGAACCGGTGGGTTTTATGGAGCCTGAGTTTGCGCTCACTGTGACGATGCGGTCTGGCCGGTGCTCTCAGGCGTGGTTGTTGTAGGTGTGATTCTATCTCGTTGAGATGATTTCTAGCGTGATTGCTCAAAAGGACATCGTAATGCGTACTGAATATTGTGGACAACTGAACGCGTCCCATGTGGGCCAGGAAGTGACATTGTGCGGTTGGGTTAACCGTCGCCGCGATCTGGGTGGTTTGATTTTTATCGATATGCGTGACCGCGACGGCGTGGTCCAGGTGTTTTTCGACCCCGATCGGCAGGATGCTTTCACGTTGGCGTCAGAACTGCGTAACGAATTCTGCATTCAACTGACCGGTGTGGTGCGTGCGCGCCCTGAAAGTCAGGTGAATAAAGATATGTCTACGGGCGAAGTGGAAGTGTTTGCGACCGCGCTGACGATTATCAACCGCTCTGAGCCGCTGCCGCTGGATGCTAACCAAACCAACACCGAAGAAGCGCGTTTGAAATACCGCTATCTCGATTTGCGCCGCCCTGAAATGGCGACGCGGTTAAAAACCCGTGCGCGTATTACCAGCTTTGTGCGTCGCTTTATGGACGGCCACGATTTTCTGGATATTGAAACGCCGATGCTGACCAAAGCGACCCCGGAAGGGGCGCGCGATTATCTGGTGCCGAGCCGGGTACACAAAGGCAAATTCTATGCGTTGCCGCAATCACCGCAGTTGTTCAAGCAGTTGCTGATGATGTCCGGCTTTGACCGTTACTACCAGATTGTTAAATGCTTCCGTGATGAAGACCTGCGTGCGGATCGCCAGCCGGAATTTACCCAGATTGACGTCGAGACTTCTTTCATGACAGCACCGCAGGTGCGTGAAGTGATGGAGAAATTGGTGCGCGAACTGTGGCAAGAGATTTTGAGCGTCGATCTGGGTGATTTCCCGATCATGACGTTTGCTGAAGCCATGCGCCGTTTTGGCTCCGATAAGCCTGACCTGCGTAACCCGTTGGAACTGGTGGACGTCGCCGATCTGCTCAAAACGATCGATTTCAAAGTGTTCTCCGGTCCGGCTAACGATGCCAAAGGCCGTGTGGCGGTGATTCGCGTACCGGGCGGTGCGCAATTGAGCCGCAAACAGATTGATGAATACGGCAAATTTATCGAGATCTACGGTGCCAAGGGTCTTGCCTATATTAAAGTTAACGAGAAAGCGAAAGGGCTCGAAGGTATTTCCAGCCCGGTGGCTAAATTCCTGAATGAAACGCTGCTGGCAGACCTGCTGGAGCGCTCGGCGGCTGAAGACGGCGACATTCTGTTCTTCGGTTCAGACAGCGCGAAAGTAGTGACGGATGCGTTGGGTGCGTTGCGTCTTAAACTGGGTCGCGATCTCGGCCTGACCAATCTGGCAAGCTGGAAACCGTTGTGGGTCATCGACTTCCCGATGTTTGAAGACGATGGCGAAGGCGGGTTGGCGGCAATGCACCATCCGTTTACTTCACCGCGTGATATGACGCCTGAAGCCTTGGAAAGTAACCCGGTTTCCGCCATCGCTAACGCCTACGATATGGTGCTGAACGGCTATGAAGTGGGTGGTGGCTCTGTGCGTATTCACAGCAGCGCGATGCAACAGACCGTGTTCCGTATTCTGGGTATCAACGAGCAGGAACAGCGCGAAAAATTTGGCTTCCTGCTGGATGCACTGAAATACGGTACACCGCCGCATGCGGGCCTGGCGTTCGGTCTGGACCGTCTGGTGATGTTGCTGACCGGTACTGAAAACATTCGTGACGTGATCGCCTTCCCGAAAACTACCGCAGCAGCCTGTCTGATGACGGAAGCACCGAGTTACGCCAATCCTGCATCGTTGGCAGAACTGTCTATTGCCGTGGTGGCGAAAGCAAAATCGGGGCAGGATGCGGAGTAACAACTGATGGCTTATAAGCGTCCCGTTTCGGCCCTGATCGTTATTTATGCTCAGGATACCGGGCGGGTGCTGATGCTTCAGCGTCGCGACGATCCCGATTTTTGGCAGTCGGTTACCGGCAGCCTTGAAGAGGGCGAAACCGCGGCGCTTACCGCGCAGCGCGAAGTGAAAGAAGAAGTTAACATCGATATCGCCGCTGAGGGATTATCACTGTTTGACTGTCAGCGCTGTGTCGAGTTTGAGCTTTTTGCTCATTTGAGACGTCGCTATGCCCCTGGCATCACGCACAATATGGAACACTGGTTCTGTCTGGCGTTGCCGAGTGAACGCGAGGTGATTCTCACCGAGCATCTTGCCTACCGTTGGTTAGCGGCGCCTGAGGCGGCGCAATTGACCAAATCGTGGAGCAACCGGCAGGCGATTGAAGAATTTGTTATTTATCCGGCCTGAAGAGGCTTTTTTCGGAGATTTTTATGGCAGGTCATAGTAAGTGGGCCAACACAAAACATCGTAAAGCGGCGCAGGATGCAAAACGCGGCAAAATCTTTACCAAAATTATCCGCGAACTGGTAACGGCGGCGCGTTTGGGCGGCGGCGATCCGGGCTCTAACCCGCGTCTGCGTGCGGCCATCGATAAAGCGCTCTCCAACAACATGACGCGCGATACCCTGAACCGTGCTATTGCGCGTGGTGTCGGTGGCGATGAAGATAACAATATGGAAACCATCATTTATGAAGGTTATGGTCCTGGCGGCACGGCAGTGATGGTGGAATGTCTGAGTGACAACCGCAACCGTACCGTATCCGAAGTGCGCCATGCTTTCACCAAATGCGGTGGTAACCTGGGCACTGATGGTTCTGTTTCCTATCTGTTCACCAAAAAAGGCGTTATCTCTTATGCGCCGGGGTTGGATGAGGATCAGGTGATGGACGCGGCGCTGGAAGCTGGCGCGGATGACGTCGTGACCTATGACGACGGTGCGATTGATGTCTTTACGCCGTGGGAAACCTTCGGTCAGGTGAAAGATGCGCTGGATGCTGCCGGTCTGAAAGCCGAATCTGCAGAAGTGTCCATGATCCCGTCGACCAATGCCGATATGGATGTCGATACCGCACCAAAACTGATGCGTCTGATCGACATGCTGGAAGACTGTGATGATGTACAGGAAGTGTATCATAACGGTGAAATTTCCGACGAGGTAGCGGCAACACTATAATGGTGTTTGCGCAGCTTGCGGTTAACGTGTCTACAGGGGGCGATGCGCTATGACGCTAATTCTAGGCATCGACCCCGGTTCACGCGTAACCGGTTATGGCATTATTCGCCAGCAAGGGCGCCAGCTCAGCTATGTCGGCAGTGGTTGTATTCGCACCGGGGTGGACGATCTTCCTACGCGATTGAAGCTGATTTATGCCGGGGTGAGCGAGATCATCACCCAGTTTCAGCCTGATAGTCTGGCGATAGAACAAGTTTTTATGGCCAAAAATGCGGACTCAGCCCTGAAGTTGGGGCAGGCGCGCGGCGTGGCAATTGTGGCGGGTGTTAATCAAGGGTTACCCATTTTTGAATACGCTGCCCGACAAGTAAAACAAACGGTAGTTGGCACCGGTGCGGCAGAAAAAAGTCAGGTGCAGCACATGGTGCGTACCTTGCTGAAACTGTCGGCGAATCCGCAGGCGGATGCCGCCGATGCGCTTGCTATTGCCATTACGCACTGTCATTTGAGTCAGAATCTGACACGCATCGGCCCTGACAGATTGAATTTAGCGCGCGGGCGACTGCGTTGAACATCAGGCTGGATATTCATCCAGCCTTTTTTATGTTATAAGCTAGCGAAAAGGTTTTAACGAAACGAAAAGGAAGGTCAACGTGATTGGTCGTCTCAGAGGCATCATTCTGGAAAAACAACCGCCGCAGGTGCTGATCGAAGTCAACGGGGTTGGCTATGAAGTCCATATGCCGATGACTTGCTTTTATGAACTGCCCGATTTGAAGCAGGAAGCGGTCATTTTCACCCAGTTTGTGGTGCGGGAAGATGCACAGTTATTGTTTGGTTTTAACAACAAACAAGAACGCGCGTTATTTCGTGAGTTGATTAAAACCAACGGCGTTGGGCCGAAACTGGCGCTGGCTATTCTCTCTGGGATGTCGGCGCAGCAGTTCGTGAGCGCCGTTGAGCGAGAAGAGATCGCCACGTTGATCAAACTGCCGGGCGTGGGTAAGAAAACGGCAGAGCGGTTGGTGGTAGAAATGAAGGATCGCTTCAAAGGCATGAGTGGAGACCTGTTCAATCCCGCTGCCATTGATGTGCCTCTCAGCAGTTCAGCACCCGCCGCTGTGCCCGAAGACGATCCGGAAAGTGAAGCAGCCTCAGCGCTGGTGGCTTTGGGGTATAAACCGCAGGAAGCCAGCCGGATGGTATCCAAAATCGCCCGACCCGGAGCGGATTGTGAGACGCTGATCCGCGAAGCGCTGCGCGCAGCACTGTAAGGGGATTACCATGATTGAAGCCGACCGCCTGATCTCCGCGCAAGAAATACCTGAAGAAGAGATAATCGACCGCGCGATCCGGCCACGCATGCTGGCGGAATACGTCGGGCAACCCGTGGTGCGCGAGCAGATGGAAATCTTTATTGAGGCGGCACGTAAACGGGGTGATGCACTGGATCACCTGCTGATTTTTGGCCCGCCCGGTTTAGGGAAAACCACGCTCGCCAATATCGTTGCCAATGAGATGAACGTGAATTTGCGTACCACATCAGGCCCGGTGTTGGAGAAGGCGGGTGACCTGGCCGCACTGTTGACCAACCTTGAACCGCATGATGTGTTGTTTATCGATGAAATCCACCGTTTGTCGCCCGTGGTGGAAGAAGTGCTCTATCCCGCGATGGAAGATTATCAACTGGATATCATGATCGGTGAGGGGCCCGCCGCGCGTTCGATTAAACTCGATCTTCCCCCGTTTACCCTGATTGGTGCGACGACTCGTGCTGGCTCTCTGACATCGCCACTGCGCGATCGTTTTGGCATTGTGCAACGGCTCGAATTCTACAAGGTCGAAGATTTACAGCATATTGTCGGTCGCAGTGCGGCTTGCCTTGGGCTGGATCTTACCGATGAAGGAGCGTTAGAAGTGGCTCGACGTTCCCGTGGCACGCCGCGTATTGCCAACCGCTTGCTGCGCCGAGTGCGTGATTACTCGGAGGTAAAATCGACGGGAGCCATCAATGCTGAAATCGCGAGGCTGGCGTTGGATATGCTGGCGGTAGACACGGAAGGGTTCGATTATATGGATCGCAAACTGCTGCTGGCGATCATCGATAAATTTACCGGCGGACCGGTGGGGCTGGATAATCTGGCGGCGGCCATCGGTGAAGAGCGGGAAACCATTGAAGATGTGCTGGAGCCTTACCTGATTCAGCAGGGCTTTATTCAGCGCACGCCGCGCGGGCGTATTGCTACCGCGCACGCGTATCGCCATTTCGGTATCGATAGAACCTGACCCGCCTTCAGGCGGGTTGTTTGCGAATCAGACTCAGCATAAACAGAAACGAGGCGCTGAGCACCACGGAAGGGCCCGCAGGGGTGTTGTACAAGGCCGAGAAGATCAGTCCGCCGGTCACAGCGAACATTCCCAGTACCACTGCTAATCCCGCCATCTGCTCCGGCGTGCGCGCAAAACGGCGCGCAGTAGCGGCTGGGATGATAAGCAATGAGGTGATGATCAGCGCACCGACAAATTTCATTGCCAGCCCGATGGTCAACGCGGTTACCAGCATCAGGATCAACCGTGTGCGCTGCACATTGACACCGTCTACGTGTGCCAACTCCTGGCTGATGGTCATGGAAAGCAGCGAACGCCACTGCCAGCACATGATGGCTATCACCACCAGTACGCCCGGTCCAATCAACCACAAATCCTGCGTTGTTACCGACAGCAAATCACCAAACAGATAGGCCATCAAATCAACACGAATGGTGTTCATCAGGCTAACCACCACCAGCCCTAACGACAGCGCGCTGTGCGCCATGATGCCAAGCAGCGTGTCGATGGCAAGATAGGGACGACGTTCAAGCCACACCAGTCCCAGGGCCAGCACCAGGGTTACCAGAATAACGGCGTAATAGACGTTGATATCCAGCAGAAAACCGATGGCAACACCCAGCAGAGAGGCGTGGGCCAGCGTATCGCCAAAATAAGACATCCGTCGCCAGACCACGAACGAACCGAGCGGACCCGCCGCGCACGCGAGAAAAATGCCAGCCAGCCAACCGGGAAGCAAAATGTCAATCATGCGTCGTTGCCGCCCTGTCGTTTTAAAATAATGCGTCCGTTTAAATCGTGACGATGATTATGGTGGTGGCGATACACCGCCAATTGTTCAGCGCCGCGCGGGCCGAACATGGCGAGAAATTGAGGATGCAGAGAGACGACTTCTGGTGCACCCGAACAGCACACATGCTGATTCAGGCACAGCACTTCGTCTGTCTTGGCCATCACCAGATGCAAGTCGTGCGACACCATCAATACGCCGCAGTCAAACTCTTGCCGCAACTGGTTGATAAGGTCGTACAGCGCCAACTGCCCATTGACATCCACCCCTTGCGTCGGTTCGTCCAGCACCAGCAATTGAGGCTGATTGAGCAGTGCGCGTGCCAGTAGCACCCGCTGTGTCTCACCCCCCGAAAGCTTTTGCATCGGTTGATCCAACAAATGGGCGGCTTGAACCCGTTTGAGCGCGGGCAAGATATCCTGTTGCTTAACGCCGGGACGTAACCGCATAAAGCGACCCACGGTCAAGGGCAGGGTCGCATCCAGATGCAGTTTTTGCGGTACGTAGCCAATACGTAAATTCGGTTGTTTGTGCAGGGTGCCTGCCGTGGGCGACAGCAGCCCGAGTACCACGCGTACCAGCGTGGATTTTCCTGCGCCATTGGGCCCGAGCAGTGTGAGAATGCGGCCCGATTGCAGGTTCAGCGAAATGTCGCTGAGCACGTTACGTTCACCAAAGGCGACGGATATGCGATCGAGCGATACGAGTGTAGACATAAAATTCAGTTTGCAGAGTCTTTGTGACGTTATAATATAACAAAATTAACGGTAAATGAATGAGAAAACACGTATGTCAGCCAGCTTCACACCGAAAAAATCGCCAAATGAACAAAAATTGAAAGCTCTGTTTGTCGCGGGTGCACTACTCTTTGCGGGTGCTGCTGCCGAAAGTGCTCAGGCAGCGGTCGTCACGTCCGTTCGCCCTCTCGGGTTTATCGCGGCAGCGATCGCCGATGGGATAACGCCCACGGAGGTGTTATTGCCGGATGGTGCTTCGCCTCACGATTATGCCCTGCGCCCAAGCGATGTCCAGCGTTTACAGTCGGCAGATCTGGTTATTTGGGTTGGGCCGGAAATGGAAGCGTTTTTAACCAAGCCGTTGGCATCCCATGCTGCTTCACCGCAGATCGCATTAGCAAGCTTGCCTGCCATTCAGAGTGCGCTGATCAAAGAGAGTGAGCATCACGATGATGAGCATGCTGACGAAGAAGAGCACGAGCACCATGACGCCGATCACCAACACGCGCATGGCAGTGCCGAGGCTCACCACGATCATGGCGCAGATGAGGACGCAGACGCCCATGAAGAGCATCATCATGGTGAGTACAATATGCATATCTGGCTGTCCCCGGAGATGGCAAAACAGACTGCAATCGCAATTCATGCAAAATTATTGGAACTAATGCCACAAAAGAAAGACAAACTAGACGCGAATCTGCTTAATTTTACAGATCAACTCGCGCAGACAGAAGAAAAAGTTGTTAATATGCTGGCACCTGTAAAGGGGAAGGGCTACTTCGTGTTTCACGATGCCTATGGTTATTTTGAAAAGCGTTTCGGGTTAAGCCCGCTAGGCGCTTTCACGATCAACCCAGCCATTCAACCCGGTGCACAGCGTTTACACCAGATACGAACACAACTGGTTGAGCAAAAGGCTGTATGTGTCTTTGCTGAGCCACAATTCAGGCCAGCGGTTATCAACGCTGTTGCCAAAGGAACGGATGTACGCACTGGCGTACTGGATCCATTGGGAAGCAACATTGCGCTAAGTAAGGACAGTTATGCCGAGTTTCTATTACAGCTGTCCGATCAGTATAGCCGCTGCCTGGAGAAGAGATCATGAGGATGCCGATAAGTGCAGCAGATAGTCCGAACTATCGCTATAGCGTATAACAACTTGCCGCGACCCCATCGCATAATGCTGGGGTCGTTGAGTGTCATCACTCTGGCCATCGCTGCTTGGCGGCCCGTTGTTTATCCCCCCGCTAATGATACGCCTGTTACCGTCAAAGAAGCCCCGATAAGCACCGCACCCACGCCAACTCAAACCGTTATACAACAGCAGACGCTCGCGCCGGACGCCAGTGAGCCGATGGAAAGCGAAAACATTGAGCAACCGACGCCGCCTGTGGAGATCCCTGCGGATGAACTGGGCACCACCGGCAGCGATGACAGCAGCGTGCATGAGTATGTGATTTCGACGGGCGATACGCTGAGCAGTATTTTAACCCAATATGGCATTGATATGGTTGACGTGTCGCTGTTGGCTGATAAACACGACGACCTGCGTAATCTTAAGGTCGGGCAGCAGCTCTCTTGGGCGGTGAACGATGACGGTGAGTTACAAAGCCTGACATGGCAGATGTCACGCCGTGAAACCCGTATCTATGAGCGCGGCGATAACGGTTTTAAAGAACGCATTGAGATGCAGAAAGGGGAGTGGCACAACCGCGTTATCAACGGTCGCCTGAGCGGCAGTTTTGTGCAGAGTGCCAAAGCGGCTGGGCTGACTGACAGTGAAGTCAGTGCGGTGATCAAAGCGCTGCAATGGCAGCTCGATTTCCGCAAACTGCGCAAAGACGATAACTTCTCGGTATTGTTGTCACGGGAGATTCTCGACGGTCGCAGTGAGCAGAGCGAATTGATCGGTGTTCGTCTTAACACCGGTGATAAAGATTACTTTGCTATTCGCGCGGCAGACGGCAAGTTCTACGATCGGGAAGGTTCAGGGTTAACCCGTGGATTCATGCGTTTTCCCACGATGAAGCAATTCCGCGTCTCTTCGAATTTTAATCCGCGTCGTCTCAATCCTGTTACCGGGCGTGTGACGCCGCATCGCGGTGTGGATTTCTCCATGCCAGTCGGCACCCCGGTGCTGTCGGTTGGGGATGGTGAAGTGGTCGCCGCATCGCGCGGGCCGGACACCGGCAACTTCGTCGAAATCCGTCACGGGCGCCAATATACCACGCGCTATATGCACTTGAATCGCCTGTTGGTAAAACCTGGCCAGAAAGTAAAACGTGGCGATCGTATTGCGCTCTCCGGCAATACCGGGCGCTCAACCGGCCCTCATCTGCACTATGAGTTCTGGATCAATCAGCAAGCGGTGAACCCGTTGACAGCCAAGCTACCGCGTTCGGAAGGGTTGGCGGGTCAGGATCGTCGCGAGTACCTGGCGCAGGTCAGAGAAGTGACACCGCAGCTCAAGTTTGATTAATGTTTGGCACTATTCATCTTCAGCCGACAGCTTGCTGTCGGCTGTTTTATTTATACCGGTCATGCGTTTATCGGGAAGATGATTGCAAAACCTGAGCGGACAATTATCATTACCCTATGTTGTATATGAAGAGTTAAGGCATGAATACAGAGAAAAAAAATAGCGCCGAGTTTATCCCCGAGTTCAAACGCGAGTTTTATCTACCGCGTTATTGGGGCGTCTGGCTGGCTGCGGGGGCCATGGCGGCAACGGCTTATGTTCCCGCCCGCTGGCGCGACCCGGTGTTAGGCCAGTTGGGCAAACTGGTCGGTCGGTTTGCCAAAGGTGCGAGGAGACGAGCCAGAATCAATCTGCTCTATTGTTTTCCTGAACTGTCGGAATCAAAGCGGGAAGCGATTATTGACAGGATGTTTGCTACCGCACCGCAAGCGATGGTGATGATGGCCGAGGTGGCGGTTCGCGGTCCGGCACATGTGCAGAAAAAACTGCGCTGGCACGGCTGGGAAACTGTCGAAGCGCTTCAGAAGCAAGAACGCAATATCATCTTTTTGGTGCCTCATGGCTGGGGCGTTGATATTCCCGCCATGCTGATCTCCGCCAAAGGCCAAAAAATTGCGGCAATGATGCATAATCAAAAAAATCCGCTGGTGGATTATCTGTGGAACAGCGCACGCCTTTGTACCAATGGCCGTGTTCATGCCCGAAATGATGGCATCAAGCCCTTCGTGAGTTCAATTCGTAATGGCTACTGGGGCTATTATCTGCCCGATCAGGATCACGGTCCTGAACACAGCGAATTTGTTGATTTTTTTGCCACCTACAAAGCAACCTTGCCCGCCATTGGTCGTTTGATGAAGGTTTGTAAAGCCTCGGTGGTACCGCTATTTCCGGTGTATAACGCCGCAGAAGGGGTACTGGATGTGGTGATCCGCCCAGCGATGGATGACTTGCTTGAGGCGAATGACACCCAAATTGCTCGCCGAATGAATGAAGAAGTCGAACAATTGGTCAGCCCGAACCCGGAGCAGTACACCTGGATTTTGAAGATCCTGAAAACCCGCAAACCGGGGGAGACAGAACCCTATTGCCGGGATGAACTGTTTCGCGACTAAGTTACCTCTCTTGACAACGCGGCGGGATCAGCCAGGTTGGTCAGGCCGTGGTGGAAATGGATAGCGTGACACAGCAGAACGCGGCGTTGGTTGAACAATCTGCTTCCGCTTCTGCGTCGCTGGAAGAGCAGGCGCGTTATCTCAATCAGATCGTTTCTATCTTCCAATTGGCGACGGTGGGCGCGGTGCCAAAAGCGGTGGCGGTACGTAAACCGGTAGCCAGCAGCCCTGTGCCAGTATTAACCGCGCAGAAAACTGGCCCGAAGGCGGAAGGAAATTGGGAAACATTTTAAGTCGCACCCGATAAGCAATAAAAAAGCCCCTGACTCAGGGGCTTTTTTTATACACAGTTCGAAAGATTATTCGACGCGCAGGATGCGGCAGGTGTTGGTGGTGCCAACCGTACTCATTACGTCGCCTTGGGTGACGATAACCAGATCGCCAGACACCAAGAAGCCTTTGTCACGTAAACGAATAACTGCATCGTTAGCCGCGGCAACACCGTCGGTGTAACTGTCAAAATGTACCGGCGTAACGCCACGGTAGAGTGCTGTCAGATTCAAGGTGTGCTCATGGCGAGACATCGCGAAAATGGGCAAACCGGAACTGATGCGAGACATCATGAGCGCGGTGCGGCCAGACTCGGTCATGGCGATAATGGCGGTAATGCCTTTCAGGTGGTTCGCGGCATACATCGTGGACATGGCAATTGATTCTTCAATGTTATCGAATTGCACATCCAGACGGTGTTTGGAGACATTGATACTCGGGATTTTTTCGGCACCAAGACAAACACTGGCCATTGCGGCAACGGTTTCTGCCGGGTACTGACCGGCAGCGGTTTCTGCTGACAGCATTACGGCATCGGTGCCGTCCAATACGGCGTTGGCGACGTCCATGACTTCAGCACGGGTCGGCATTGGGTTGGTGATCATGGATTCCATCATCTGGGTCGCAGTGATCACTGCACGGTTCAACTGACGTGCACGACGGATCAGTTTCTTCTGAATACCGACCAGTTCTGGGTCACCAATTTCAACTCCAAGATCGCCACGTGCCACCATCACCACGTCGGAGGCCAGAATGATGTCATCCATAGCCTCATCTGTCGCGACCGCTTCTGCGCGTTCCACTTTGGAAACGATCTTCGCTTGGCTGCCTGCATCGCGAGCCAATCGGCGAGCGTAATTGAGGTCTTCGCCGCAGCGAGGGAAAGACACCGCCAGATAATCGACGCCAATTTTGGCCGCTGTGATAATATCGGCTTTATCTTTCTCGGTTAAGGCTTCGGCAGACAGGCCGCCACCGAGCTTGTTAATGCCTTTGTTGTTGGACAGCGGGCCGCCAACGGTCACTTCGGTAAATACCTTCATGCCATCTACGCGCAATACTTTTAACTGTACGCGACCGTCGTCAAGCAACAAGATGTCACCCGGCACCACATCGGCTGGCAAGCCTTTATAGTCGATGCCCACTTTTTCTTTATCGCCTTCACCTTTGCTCAGGTTGGCGTCCAGCAGGAATTTGTCGCCAACATTCAGGAAGACTTTGCCTTCCTTGAAGGTTGAAACGCGAATTTTTGGCCCCTGGAGGTCGCCTAGAATTGCCACATGGCGGCCCAATTTTGCTGCGATTTCCCGCACTTTGTCTGCACGCAGCAGATGATCTTCAGGTGTACCGTGCGAAAAATTCAGGCGGACTACGTTAGCGCCTGCGGCAATGACCTTTTCCAGATTGTTGTCGCGGTCGGTAGCTGGCCCCAGCGTAGTGACGATTTTGGTTCTTCTGAGCCGTCTGGACATGTATAACTCCGTTGACTTGTGAAGCAATAGTGAAGTGAGTAGTGCCGAACCGTGCTCTCGCATCAGATGAAGCGCAAACGCAGCCCGCCTCCGTGGTTAAGTTCGGGTGGCTGTACCGGGTAATGGTCATGTATAGCAGCCATTATTCCTTAAGGATAGCCAACCCTTCCCCTTGTTATGGTTATCGTGTTGGGTAAATCGTTAAATACAAACGCATTGTGCTAACAAAAACAATATGTTAATAAAAACACCTGTTTATATAAACACAAAATTATAAAACAGATGCTTAGTGCTCGTTGCCGTAAGAACCCCCTAAACGGTCGCTTTTGTCAAAACGCGATTCCCGTAAGGCTTCCTTGACGCGCTTAAGGTTATCCCTGAATTTGGCACCGCGACGCAGCGTAAACCCGGTTGCCAGCACGTCAATCAGCGTTAACTGCGCGATGCGGGACACCATGGGCATATAAACATCAGTATCTTCCGGCACATCGACGCGTAGCGTCAAAGACGCCTCATGGGCAAGAGGGCTGGCGTCTGAGGTGATGGCGATAACCGTTGCATCGTTTTCCCGCGCTAACTGGGCCATCTCCACCAGGCTTTTGGTCCTGCCGGTATGGGAGATCAGCACCACGACATCCCCATCGCTGGAGTTCATGCAACTCATGCGTTGCATAACAATGTCATCAAAGTAAACGACAGGAATATTAAAGCGGAAGAATTTATTCATTGCATCGTGGGCCACGGCGGCAGAAGCGCCAAAGCCGAAAAACGAAATTTTCTTGGCCTGCGTCAGCAGGTCGACGGCACGATTAACCGCGGTGATATCCAGATTCGATTTGGCGTGCTCCAGCCCTGCCATGGTAGATTCAAAAATTTTGCTGGTATAGGAATCGACGCTGTCATCTTCATCGACGTTACGGTTAACATACGGCGTGCCATTGGCAATACTTTGCGCCAGATGAAGTTTGAAATCAGGAAAGCCTTTGGTTTCCAAACGGCGGCAGAATCGGTTGACGGTGGGCTCACTGACCTCCGCCATGCCAGCCAGTGTGGCAATACTGGAGTGGATGGCGGTGTGTGGTGCCGCCAAAATAACCTCAGCTACTTTTCGTTCTGACTTGCTGAGGAGCTCAAGGTGGCTCAGAATTTTGTCCAGCATGTTCATATAATGAGACCATGTGCGGTTTTATCGATTTCAATCAGGGGGGAAACCGATGCAGAATTCATGGGAATATACTACGCCCCATGTCGGGTTGGCAGGGAAAACTGCGTGAGGCTACGCATTTTTTTTCCGAGAACATGACGTGTGTCTAACTTTCAAAAAAGTAACCGACTGTCAGAAAAGACAGAAAATTTCTCTTTTGGAGGAACGCCTAAACCGGTTCAGTCATTCATACAGTGGGTTTTTTTCATCATTACGTGATGCACATTGTGAAACTTAATGACATTTATTGACGGGTTTACGGGTCCTAGTCAAAAAGAGTACATTATTGCTGTAATAAAATTACAGCATCCTGCAACGAGGAGATGAACATGGCGGTAACTTCAACAGCCCAGGCGTGTGATCTGGTTATTTTCGGTGCGAAAGGCGATTTGGCGCGCCGAAAATTGCTGCCGTCTCTGTATCAATTGGAAAAAGCCGGTCACATTCATCCGGACACGCGCATCATCGGCGTGGGTCGTGCTGAGTGGGATAAGGAAAAATATGTCAGCGTAGTCCGCGAAGCACTGGACACCTTCATGAAGGAGTCCATCGATGACGGGTTGTGGCAAACGCTGAGTGGTCGGCTGGATTTTTGCAATCTCGATGTCCAGGATACTGCCGGTTTCAAACGTCTCGGCAAAATGCTCGATCAAAAGAACCGCACCACCATTAACTATTTCGCCATGCCGCCCAGCACCTTCGGTGCAATTTGTCGTGGACTGGGTGAAGCGGGGCTTAACAAGTCGCCGTCGCGCGTGGTGATGGAAAAGCCGCTGGGTTCGGATCTGGCGTCTTCTCGCGAGATCAACAATCAGGTCGCCGAATATTTCGACGAGTGTCAGGTGTACCGCATCGACCATTATCTGGGTAAAGAGACGGTACTCAACCTGCTGGCGCTGCGTTTTGCCAACTCGCTGTTTTCTGCCAACTGGGATCACCGCACCATCGACCATGTGCAGATCACCGTAGCGGAAGAGGTTGGCATTGAAGGTCGCTGGGGCTATTTCGACCAGGCTGGACAGATGCGCGACATGATCCAGAACCATCTGCTACAGATCCTGACCATGATCGCCATGTCCCCGCCGTCGGATCTGAGCACCGACCGGATCCGTGACGAAAAAGTGAAAGTGTTGCGTTCATTGCGCCGCATCGACCGTTCCAACGTGCACGAAACCACGGTGCGCGGCCAGTATACCGCTGGTTTTGTTCAGGGTCATAAAGTACCGGGTTACCTGGAAGAAGAGGGGGCCAATAAAAGCAGCAACACGGAGACATTTGTGGCGATCCGCGTCGATATTGACGACTGGCGCTGGGCGGGTGTGCCGTTCTATCTGCGTACCGGCAAGCGTTTGCCCACCAAGTGTTCGGAAGTGGTGGTCTATTTCAAAAACCCGGCGCTGAACCTGTTCCACGATTCTTACCAGCAACTGCCGCAGAATAAATTGATCATCCGTTTGCAGCCCGATGAAGGCGTTGAAATTCAGATTTTGAACAAAATTCCAGGGTTGGAGCATAAACACCGCCTGCAAACTGTGAAGCTGGACTTGAGTTTCTCTGAAACCTTTAATCAGCAGCACTTGGCGGATGCCTACGAACGTCTGTTGCTGGAAACCATGCGCGGTATTCAGGCTCTGTTTGTGCGTCGTGATGAGACGGAAGAGGCCTGGAAATGGGTGGACTCCATCATGGAAGCCTGGGCGATGGATAATGATGCGCCGAAGCCGTATCAGGCAGGCACCTGGGGGCCGGTGGCGTCTGTCGCCATGATCACCCGTGATGGACGTTCCTGGAACGAAGTGGAATAAGCGATGGGCTTCTGCTGTGCGTACAGCGTGCGGCAGTGCCCGGTAATCGATTGAATTTTTGTTTGTAATGTTTGGCTAAAACTCGGTGCGGTCGGACGTCTGCTTTGGGCAGATCCCTGTGGCAGGGGCGCGCTATATGACTAATGATGCCTCCGGGCATGACAGGAGATGATGACGAATGAAAAACTGGAAAACGAGCGCAGAGCAAATTTTGACCACAGGTCCTGTGGTTCCAGTGATTGTAGTAAACAAACTGGAGCACGCAGTACCGATGGCGAAAGCCCTGGTAGCGGGTGGCGTTCGCGTTCTGGAAGTCACGTTGCGTACCGACTGCGCAGTAGAGGCGATCCGTGCCATTGCCAACGAAGTACCTGACGCGATTGTCGGTGCTGGCACAGTAACCAATCCGCAGCAACTGGCTGACGTGATTGCTGCTGGCGCACAGTTCGCCATCAGCCCCGGCTTGACTGAGCCGTTGCTGAAAGCTGCCGTGGAAGGCCCGATTGCGTTGATTCCGGGTATCAGCACCGTTTCTGAACTGATGTTGGGTATGGACTACGGCTTGCGTGAGTTCAAATTCTTCCCGGCGGAAGCGAACGGTGGTGTAAAAGCACTGCAAGCGATTGCGGGTCCGTTCTCCCAGATCCGTTTCTGCCCGACTGGCGGTATTTCACTGAAAAACTACCGTGACTATCTGGCACTGAAAAGCGTGCTGTGCGTGGGCGGCTCCTGGCTGGTGCCGAACGATGCACTGGAAAGCGGCGACTACGCGCGCATTACCGAACTGGCGCGTGAAGCAGTTGCTGGCGCTACAGCGTAAGGCGACGTTACGACAAAAAAGCCACGCATTGCGTGGCTTTTTTTTGCGTCAGGAAACGGTTATCCAGTCACTTTTACTGCACTGGCGACAGAGACGGCCAGCTCTACTGCGGCCTCGATGTTATCAGCCACGGCCAGTGCCACGCCCATTCGGCGCTTACCCGCGATATCGGGTTTGGCAAACAAACGAATTTGCGTACCGGGACGCAGGGCATTTTCTAATCCACTGTAGCTGACGTTGTCACTCACCAATTCAGGCAAAATAACGGCAGAGGCGGCAGGGCCATATTGGCGTACTGCGCCGATGGGCAGTCCCAGGAAAGCGCGCACGTGAAGAGCAAACTCGGAAAGATCTTGTGAGATCAGCGTGACCATGCCGGTATCATGCGGGCGCGGTGACACTTCACTGAAGATCACCTCATCGCCGCACACAAACAGCTCAACGCCAAACAGCCCATAGCCCCCCAACGCACTGACCACATCGCGGGCGATCTGCTGCGCACGCGCCAGAGCCAGTTCGCTCATCTGCTGCGGCTGCCATGACTCGCGATAGTCGCCGTCCTCTTGACGGTGGCCGATGGGGGCGCAGAAGTGGATGCCGTCACTGGCGCTGACCGTTAATAACGTGATTTCGAAATCAAAGTTGACCAGACCTTCCACAATCACCTTACCGCCGCCCGCGCGCCCACCTTCTTGGGCGTATTTCCAGGCCTGATCCCGTTGTTCTTCACGGCGGATCAAACTTTGCCCTTTACCTGATGAACTCATGACTGGCTTGACGATACAGGGATAACCGATTTCAGTAATGGCCTGTTGAAACGCCTCTTCGCTGGCCGCAAAACGGTAGGAAGAGGTGGGTAAATTCAGCGTTTCCGCCGCCAGACGACGAATGCCCTCGCGGTTCATGGTCAGACGTGTGGCCTTGGCACAGGGCACCACATGGTGGCCTTCCTGCTCTAACGTCTCCAGCATGTCGGTGGCAATGGCTTCAATTTCCGGCACAATGTAATCGGGACGTTCAAGTTCGATAACGGCACGCAACGCTGCACCATCCAGCATATTAATAACGTGGCTGCGGTGAGCGATATGCATGGCAGGCGCATCGGCATAGCGATCGACACCGATCACTTCAACGCCCAGCCTTTGGCATTCTATCGCCACTTCTTTACCCAGTTCTCCGCAACCTAATAACATGACGCGTGTCGCGCCTGCACGTAGCGCTGTTCCAACCGTTAACATGATGCTTTCCCGCTCTGTATTGACATGGCGCGCAGTATAAAGGAAAACGATTGCGCACGCATCCGTGACAAGGATATCAGCGGCAACGGACCCTATATACCAACAGCGCCGCTTGGCTTTCTCTGAGAATCGTGCCACGATTTTCTTTCCAGAAAACAGGATGGCACGCAATGAAAGCACCTCAGGCAGAAAAACGTCCGTACCCCCTCACGATCCACGGTGATACCCGCATTGATAATTACTACTGGCTACGTGACGACGTGCGGGAAGATCCGGCCGTATTGTCGTATCTGCAAGCAGAAAACGCCTATTGCGTTTCGCATATGCAACCCTGTGATGCGGTGAAAGAAACGCTGTATCAGGAGATGGTCGCGAGGATCCCGGCGCAGGATGCGTCGGTGCCTTATGTGAAGCGTGGCTATCGCTATCAGACGCGCTACGAAGAGGGTAAAGAGTACGCGCTCTATGTGCGGCAACCTGCGTCGGAAACCGAGCAGTGGCAACTGCTGCTGGATGAGAATGAGCGTGCCGCCGACAGTGAGTTCTATCAGTTGGGGGCGCTGTCCGTCAGCCCGGACAACCGTCTGCTGGCGCTGGCAGAGGATAAAGTTTCTCGCCGGCAGTATGACATCCGGTTTCGTAATCTCGAGAGTGGAGCGTGGTTGCCGGACGTCATTGAGCACGTCTCAGCGAACATGCAGTGGAATGCTGATGCCACCGCGATTTACTACGTGCGCAAGCACCCGCAGACGCTGCTTCCCTATCAGGTATTTATGCACCGCCTCGGTGATGATGTCAGCCAGGATCGGCTCGTCTATGAAGAGCATGACGATACCTATTATGTCAGTCTGGGTGAAACTACCTCTGAAGCGTATATCGTTATCTATTTGAGCAGTACCACCAGCACTGAAGTTCGCTTGCTGGATGCGCACGACAGTAACGCGGTGCCTCAGGTGTTTATTGCGCGCCGCAAAGATCATGAGTATGGCGTGGACCACTATCAGGGCGCGTTCTATCTGCGTTCGAACCGTGAGGGCAAAAACTTCGGCCTGTATCGCACTGTCGACTGGGATGAGTCCGCGTTGGAAACGCTTATCGCGCCGCATAGCAGTCGCGTGCTGGAAAGCTTTGAGCTGTTCCGCGATTGGCTGGTGCTGGAGGAGCGGGAGAAAGGCTTGACCTCTCTGCGTCAGGTGCATTGGCAGACCGGTGCCGAAAAGAACATCAGCTTTAACGATCCCAGCTATGTCACCTGGCTCGCTTATAATCCTACGCCTGAAACGTCGTTGCTGCGTTTTGGTTATTCATCCATGACCACGCCAACCTCGCTGTACGAGATTAATCTGGACAGCGGTGAACAGCGCCTGCTCAAACAGGCTGAGGTCAAACACTTCTCCGCTTCGGATTATTGCAGCGAACGTCTGTGGATCACTGTGCGCGATGGCGTTGAAGTACCGGTGTCGCTGGTGTATCGCCGTGACCGTTACCAACCCGGCAATAATCCGTTACTGGTGTACGGCTACGGTGCCTACGGTAGCAGCATGGAACCGGATTTTAGCGTGAGTCGCCTTAGCCTGCTCGACCGAGGGTTTGTGTTTGCGTTAACCCACATTCGCGGTGGCGGGGAGTTGGGGCAGCAATGGTACGACGATGGCCGCCTGCTCAATAAAATGCACTCCTTTACTGATTTTATTGATATCTCCCGTGCATTGGTGGCACAGGGATATGGTAATGAAAAGCAGCTTTATGCCATGGGCGGCAGTGCCGGGGGCTTGTTGATGGGGACGGTGATTAATCTGGCCCCTGAGCTGTTTAAAGGTGTGGTGGCACAGGTGCCGTTTGTCGATGTGCTGACTACCATGCTTGATGAGTCAATTCCTTTGACGACCGGGGAATATGACGAGTGGGGGAACCCCGGTGAGTCGCATTATTATGACTACATCAAAAGTTACAGCCCTTACGACAATGTCAGTGCTCAAGCCTACCCGCACCTGTTGATTACCACCGGGCTGCACGACTCGCAAGTTCAGTATTGGGAGCCCGCCAAATGGGTGGCCAAATTGCGTGAGCTGAAAACTGACGACAACCTGTTGCTGTTGTTAACCGATATGGACGCCGGGCACGGGGGGAAATCGGGGCGCTTCAAACAATACGAAGACATTGCGCTGGAATACGCATTTTTGCTAATGGTTGAAGAGAAGTAAAAATAAAGGGTTAGTGACTGGAGTAATCCCGCTGAGTGCGGGATTACCCGTTCAGCGTGCTAAGGCATCAGCTCACCGTATCGGTTTGCTGAGCGCGTTTAGACCGTTTATCCGCCCGTTTTTCTGCTGCGGTCTTTGCCGGTTTTTTCTTGCTGTTCTTCTTGCTGTCCATGCCTTTACTCATTTGATTTGCCTCTCTCGGTAAAAGGTGGTTTGCTTCACCATTAACCGCCTGTTAGACGTAACATGCAAGCGAAAAAGTGCTTTGGACAGCAAATTTCAGGCTATTTTGCCTTGGGTTCGTAGGGGAGGCGGGAGAACTGCAACGAACGTTGGCGGTAGAACGCGATGCGTTCACGAAAATAGTCACGCAGATGCTCCGGTTGCTCTCTTTCAACCACTTCTGGAATGACGGGCATGTTGTACCGCTCCTTGAACGCCACGCCAGAGGCTGCGAGATCAACATTCACTTTATCCATCTCTTGCGCAGAAAGGTTAGCCAGATTATACGTCATTGTTCTTATCCTCAGGGCCGTCAGTGAGCGCGCATGATAGCATTTTTTTGCCTGGCGGGCATACGCGGGTATTGCTTCATGACCCGTTTCTAAAAAAGAATGATTATTTTTTAGATTATTAAATTTAAGTGGCGGTTTTTATAAATGTCCGAAAGTACGTTGAAATGAAATAAAAACCATTCTCAAATAGATGCGTAAAATAACGATTTCATGAAATTGAAAATCGTTATCAATTATTTTATGTTGATGATTAATAATGATTTATTTTTAATGTTAATTATATTGATAATAAAATGTTTTTTATTTTTTAACAGCAAGGCATAATGGAAAAAATTGACTCACCTGCCAATCAGAGGGAATGAAAGATGCTTAAAAAAGAGATGATTCAACAACTAAACGATCAGCTAAACCTGGAATTCTATTCTGCTAATTTATATCTGCAAATGAGCGCATGGTGTGGCGATAAAGGTTTTGAAGGTGCGTCAGCATTCCTGAAAACACATTCCCAAGAAGAGATGGAGCATATGCAACGCCTCTTCAACTATCTGGATGATACCGGCAGTATGCCAATACTGGGGGCCATCGCTGCGCCGCCGGTTGATTTTGCGTCACTGGCTGACGTGTTTGAGCAAACCTATGAGCATGAGCAATTAATTACGCGCAAAATCAATGAATTGGCTCATGCGGCAATGACGCAGCAGGATTATTCAACGTTCAATTTCTTGCAATGGTATGTTGCTGAGCAGCATGAAGAAGAGAAATTGTTCAAGTCCATTCTCGACAAACTGGCATTGGTAAGTACTGCGCAAGGGGGTCTGTTCTTTATCGATCAAGACCTGAAGAAAATGACGAGTGCACCGACCCAGCAGTAATGCTTTATTACATACCCTTCAGGCCTGGCCTGAAGGGTATGTGCATTAACACACGCCGAAATTGCCTTCCTCGCGGTAAAGCGAGACGCTATCAACGCTGATTTCTATCTCTTTCTCAATAGGATCGTCAATTCTCGCACAGTAAAGCTTGTCGTTCTCTACGCTAAGCACCCGCATTCTTGGTCCGCCAGTTTTGCTTTGAACGATATCTCCGGGTTTAAACATCGCAACCACCTTTTGCCTCATACTACACATGACGCTTGCTTTTCGCGCCCCAGGCCCCCGCAAGGGTACTGATGACGGCACCGATCAGCAGTGCGATAAAGGACCACAGCGCCGCTTTTGCCGCCGCTTTTGACATCTGGTCCGCCTGTTCAATGGCTTGCTTTTTCCAATCCTCATAGCGCTGCTGAGCCTGTTGTATATTTTGCTGTGCTTCGCTAAGGCGCTCGTTGACTTCTTTTACCATACGATCGCGTGCACTGATAATGTTTTCGACCGCCCGATCTGCCTCAACGGGTGTCAGATCGGTATTTTGCGCTAACGCGCGCTTGATATCATCGCGATTAATACTGGCTGCAATGGTTTTACTCCGTTGCGCAAGTTTCTCGGTTAATTGGGCGGCAACCTGTTCACCCGGCTCTGTACCCACCGCCATGCGGCGTGCAGCCAACATAATATCCTGTTTAGCGCCTTGTAATTGTCGTTTGAGATAATCGGGTTGTAATGTAGGGATACCTGATTTAACTAACGCATTTTCTACCTCATTCTGTAAGCCATCGCTTGAGAGGTGCGTATCAAGCATGATCTCCTCAAACCCATTTTGCCCCGCATCCCCTACGCGAGAAAGCCCATGGCCCAGTGCTTCGCCACCACTGGAAATCATCGAACTTGTCGCAGATGCGATTGAGCCTAAGGCACTTCCTGCTGTTTTTATTGACGAACTCACCAGCATGGCACCCAATACGGAAGCAACCAGCAACGCACTGGCCCAGTTTAAAAAGCCGTGAATCATGCCATCGTAGCCTGCCAGTCGACCTGCAATAAACGATCCTGCGAATAAACTGATGACAATAGAGAACACGGTCCATAGACCGACAGCCATGCCCACACCATTTACCGGATCGTCAGACTTCGGCTCGACCATTGCAAAACCTAAGCTGCTGCCCAGAGTAGACAATAATATAGACATGGCCATAACCGTCACTATACCTGCAATGATACTACCCCATGATATTGTTTTGATATCTTTCGCTTCATATGCAACGTTCATGTTTTCTCCAACTTATTGATGACGTTTTATGGATAAATATCAACGAGTATAGGTGAGGGCCAATGAAGGCTAACGGGCTGGATTGAAATATGAAATTCGAGCGTAATTAGATAATGCGTTTCTATTTATATTAACAGATGAGCATGTTTAAAACGTTCTGGTGTTATTTCCATTTTTAGGATTGAAAGATGGCCTGTGAATTAAAATATAAAAAAAGACCGAATACTTATCGGTCTTTTTAAAATCAATTAGTTAGGTGTGTTGGTGGCGATGAAATGGCGGCGCATACTAATGAAATCGAATTTATCTCAAATAATGCTCAACCAATTGATATAATTCAGCGCTTTATTTCTCTTTCATCAGATTCTTTTGGCAAGTGATCGCTTATTTTTTGATGCAACATTTCAATATAATCTAGATTTATTCTGCACCATATTGTTATTAGTGCTTCTTTAACTCTTGCCTCGGATATGAAACCAATTTTTTTACCTAACTGGCTATATAGTAAATGAGGGTCTCTATTGGTATTTCTAACACTTTCCATAATGTCTTTCAGTTTTGACTCATATTCATAAGGCTTTAATAAACTAACAGCTAATTCACCTGAAATATTATCTATATTGCCTAAAACATCATCGTAAACCTTAGTCTCGGGGCAATCACCGGGTAATCTAAATATTAAATTCGCATCAGAATGAGATTGTTCTGAGTCACCATCAATTATGCAAATTGAACGTTGTGTAACACTAGGATCAACATTGTGATTTTTATGGACGCGTACAGCTGTACCATCTCCTTTCATTGGATGAAATGAAATTGCATCAAAAGCGACACCTTCAATGAAGGAAAAAATTGTTCTTACCCATATCTCTGCGAATTCATCTTCAACAAAAACGACGAGATCAGAATTAACCTGCCCGCTAATTGCTCTCAATGATTTTATATCCAATTTACCTTTGTAAAGTTCACCATTAACCGATGCCCAAATTGCATTGCTTGGTAGTGGTGCTAAGGCATCATTAGAGTGGGTTGTAAAAATTGTCTGTATTTTTTTCCTTTCGGCTAATTCAATGAGATACTCTACCATTCTAACTGTAGCTACTGGATGTAGACCATTTTCAATTTCTTCTATAATTACTAAGGAACTATCCTCAGCAGATTCTAGGCCTAACACCATGCGAATGACACTCGATTCACCTGCACCAAAGTGAAATTCTGAGAATGAGTCTCCTTGTGAATTTACACCTGATAATAATGTAACATTACCATGTGAATCTATTTTCATGTGTTTAAAATCAGATACATCTTTGTCTAAAATGGATGAAACTGAATTTGCGACTATATCAGAAAGGTTTTCAATTCTATCTGCAGAAACGTGAAAGTTATTAGACACGCAACGGCGCAACTCCTTTCTTTCTGCTGCTGGAACTGTTCTGATTACACCAAAAATTAGAACATTTCGATCTAGCGTATTCCTTGCCCATTTTAAGTTATGATATTTTGCAGTTCTTCTTAATGTATCATTGTTTTTTTGTGATTTGTCTATGGCTTCGTATTCAATCTTCCAGTTTTGCATACTGGAATCATAAGCACCACTCTTAGCAAAGAATTGTGCAGGAGCAATATCTTTATATAAGATGGCAGCAGCACCTGCAATGGTTGATTTCCCTCCACCATTAGGGCCAACTATAGCTGTTACTGGAAATTCAAAGTCAATGGTTTTGTTATTTATGGATCTCGCTTTTTCTATCATTAATTTTAATAAATACTTGCTGTAATTTTTATTGCGTACTTTTTCTAATAGGTCATTTATTTGGCTAGTTCTAATTTCACTTTGAAACATATGTCCTCCAGAAATTTGGGAAATTAATCATTGTCGATTGAATTATCACTTCTAACAGTTATTAAATAAGCATTGTAATAACACACTTGAATTACTCTGTATTTAAATCTCTATTTTGGACGTCATGATAATTAATCCCTTAGCCTGAACCTCATGAGTGGCACAATCAAATTCACTATCATGACCGCTAATTCTTAACTTATTGCCGGGGCGTCGTGATACTGAGTACACATCTAAAACACCATCGATATCTAATAGCCACACTCCATTCGATATTTCAGACTCACCCATCTCTACCAACCACCCATTTTTACCAGACTGCACATAACACAGTTTTTCTAAATTAACGTTTTGAGGTAAAAATGACTTATCGATAGAGCACGACATGCCCCCTTCCAATTTTCCAGCCAGAAGCATTTTTTTATCAATCACAATCGAATCAGTGATATCAGCCGATGTATGGTGATCGAGGCTGGCAGTGCCTTTTCCAGTAGCCAACCATTCCAAAGAAACACCCGTATCAAGCGCACACGCGACGACCACATCACCGGGGAAGAAGTCACGACGCACCCAAGTGCTGATTGTGGCAGTTGAGATTCCGAGTAAATCGCTCAGTTCTTTTTGTGTGCTGAATCCATAAGCATCCAACATTCTACGCAGAACAGCCTTTCCACCGGAGGCGAGGATCTGATCGTACAGCGCCTTGCCTTTCAATCTTGCGTCTCGAATTTTCAAATTCGAATTTTCGAATTCACCTGTCACTAACCAATTCACATCAGCACCGGTATCAAGAGCGCATTGTACGATTACGTTACCTGGTACTTGTCCGCGTTGTAGCCAACTTGCGACATTGCTCTTTGCAATGCCGAGTTTTTCGCTCAAGTCTTTCTGCATTGTGAAGCCATAGGCCGAAAGAATTCTGTCTAGGACATCGCTAGCATTAGCGTTTTCAAGACGCATAAGTTTTACCTAAATCGCTAATTTTGGTTTACAGGTTAAATAAAGCGATCTAAAGTGATTACACACCACATGTAACACCGTAGAACACAACCCGATTAACAGGAGATATTGCGTTATGTCTCAGGAGATTGCAAATGCATCCCCGCAATTTGATTCTGCAATCAGTCCAGAACTGGTTGCGGAGCTAGTGAAGGCACTGGCTCCAGAGTTCAATCGCGCTATCAAAGACGCTATCGAGCTGGTTGCATCGGTGCAAATGGCACCGACGATGACAAAACAAGAGTTCGCGCGAATCAACAACCTAAGCCCTTCATTGCTGGAAAAATGGATTGCTAACGGCGTTGTTTTGCTAGCGCCTACGCCGACCAGCACGGTGACGCGTGCCAAGAAAGACAAGCAAACCGGGGAGGTCATCGGGCAAACCGTCATGACTAAACACGGCAACCCATTAATCAATCTTGAAGCTTGGCGGGAGAAGAACCGCCAACATGCTATCAAGTGTCGCTATATCAAACCCTGAATTCGATTATTCGAATTTTGAGAGATCCTAGCCATGTTTGATTACCAAATAGCTAAACATCCGCACTTTTGCGATGCCTGCCGAGCATTTGCCTCAAAGCACAATCTGGCCGAAGTAGCGAAAAGAGCAGGGATGAACCACCAGATGCTGCGTAACAAGTTGAACCCAGAACAGCCGCACCGGCTGACCTGCGACGACCTGTTAATTCTCACCGATGTTACTGAGGACTCTGTGCTGATTGACGGCCTGTTAGCGCAGCTTAAGTGCCTGCCGGCAGTTCCTGTGAATGAGGCAAAAGAAGAACATTTGACGACCTATGTTTTGCAGGCTACCGCTGCCGTCGGTGCTGTTGCTGCCGAGAGCGTATCACATGAGCGTATGACGCAGACCCGACGAAATAACGTTATTGAAAGCATTAACGCCGGTGTGCGTTATCTGTCGTTGGTCGGTTTGACTTTGCAAACTCGAATTCAGGCCAACCCCGCGTTAGCGTCAACCGTCGATGCACTTAGCGGTATCGGTGCCTCGTTGAATATTGGGTGATTCGAATGGAAAAACCTATCTCAATCGCGCCGTTCCTCTGGTATCAACAGGAGCAACAACGGCCTGATTTCACCATCACCCACGGCAAAGGCCGTAAGGGGATCATTATCCGTACTCGTCCGGTAAGCCTTACTAATCGGGTTGCCAGTTTCATCAAATCAGCACTCAGGGGGAAAGCATGACCGCCTTTACTGTCAGCAGTATGCAAAATCTTCCGGTTGGCTTGCGTAGCGTGATCGGCAAACACTTTGCTGATAGCCGCTGGAAGGCGACCTGTGATTACTTTAACAACCTGAGCGAGCGCTACCGTTTAACGCTGTGCTTTCATGCCCAGCTCAAGAAACGCCATTCTGTTTTCCGTTTGGAGGAAATGGACACCGAGGCGCGGGGCCGTATTGTTTGTGCAATGGATGAGTTACGTAGCGCGTTTTCCCGTCTGCGCAAACAAGGGGTAAATCACTCCACTTTTTTGAGCTGGCTTAGCCTCAGTGAGCGGCGCACGTTATTTATGCATGCGGGACTATCAGAAGCTGAATTTAATCAGCCTTATTGGCGAATTGATGATGAGTCCTGCCAATGGCGAGATAAAGTTATCAAAGCCATTAATGAATTAGTCAGCCTGTTTAACTATGCACCGGAAATACTGACCGCCGTTAAACCCGAAGATTATCTGAATTAACTAACTCGTTTTAATTTTTCAGGCGCTTTGCTGCGTCGAGTATCTTTTTATCTGGAGTTTACCGAATATGTATAAAACCGTAGGGCAAGAAATTCGCCAAAGGGCAGAGAGCGAGAGCATTCAATTGATGCTCAATGAAGCGCGCAATCAGGCGAAAGCTGATGCGCACTGCGCGTTCTCTTCCCGTCTAGACAGGCTGGCAACTGAGGCCAGCATCAACGATTTATCCAGCGTGGAAATTATCGAATTACTCCGTCAGGAGTCCGTCGCGTTTAATCACTCCAGTATCGATATTAAGGCGGTGATGTGATGGATAATCCCGCTTATAACCGCGTCGATATTAATAGCAATTATGCCATTGCCAAAATTGGCTATGACTTTGCCTTGGGTGAAGTCAAATGTGAAAAGGAGGATGGCGCACAACCTTACCTTTCAACCATGGCCGTTTATCAATCACCCATCAAATTAATCAACGATTTTATTCACCGCTCAATCAGCACTGAAATCTGGCGCGGAAATATCACCGATACCAAAACACTGTTGGCTGAAAGTCAGCGCTTTGCGGATATGTGCCAACGCGCATTTGACCAACTCAACAACACCAAGGAATAACCCATGCCGGATTTGATGGATCTGGTGCAGCAGCGCCAGCAAGAAATGTTAGAGCACCAAATTGCCAATGCCCGTAACGCCCAGCGCGGTGTTTCGGCTTTTGAGTGTGAAGACTGTGCTCAGCCAATCCCCGAAGCGCGGCGCATGGCAATTGTTGGCGTGACTCGCTGCGCTACCTGCCAAAGCATCCAAGAGTTGAAAGGTAAGCACTATCGAGGTGGACTGTGACGATTATTTCGTTCGTGTGCGGACAACGGCGAATCCAAGTGCCTGAGGAGTACGTGGCGTTTCTCTTTCCTTCTATCGTAGACACTAACACGTTTTTCGTTACGTTGAAGTCCGGCAAACAGTATCGGGCTACTGAGCTTGTTGAGCGTATCGATCTTTCTTCTGAATGCATTCATGGGGCATATCAGTGATTGCTCACCAATGGGGGGCTGTCGCCCCCAGTTTCCCATCGACTAAGTCAACATCATGGGCCTACCCATGGAACGCCCCACGCCCGGCCATCGTACCGGAAGAAAGACAGCTTACCCGTGAGGAATGGACTCAGGGGCAAGCCGTTTTAGCGAAGATTGACCAGCAACCGCGCTTCCTGCGTGAAATCTGTCTCAGCCGCTATGTATACCTCAAAAAGAATAAAGGCCAGCTAAGCGCCAATCGTTTTCTTGTCAACAGCTTTATGCAGCGCATGTGGCCGCGTATTGAGGCAATCAATACACGCCATGCAATGAATCGCACTGCCTCTGAGCGTTTCCTGTCGGAATCCGACGCCTATCAAACATTGCCCGGCATGAATGACAAGGCGCTGGGCCGCATGGCTGCGCGTATTTCCGGCCAGATACTCTTTGCTTATGAAGAACTCAGCGATGCGCTGATAGCGCAGCACGATGGCAAGCAGGATGTGCTCTTTACTGATGCTGCACAGGCCGAGTTTTTCGGTCATGTCGCCAGTATGGCGCGCGCATTCAACATTACCCCACTTTTCTGGAAGAAATACCGCAAAGGGCAGATGGACATGCGCAAAGCACTGTCGAGTATTCGTCGTTTGGTGAATGAGGAGTGGTGGACACGGCAGCTTAAAGCACAGCGTACACGCTGGCGCGAAGCGCTGATGATTGCCGTTGGTCAGGTCAGCAAAAGTGCCTCACCTTACGCCAGCAAGATGGCAATCCGTGATGTTCAGGCGCGCCGCCTCGCCAATATGGACTACCTGAAAAACTGCGAGTTGGAGAACGTCGAAACGGGCGAGCGTATCGACCTGATCGATAAGGTGATGGCGAGCATTTCTAACCCTGAAATTCGGCGCAAGGAGCTAATGAGCACTATCGCCGGGATTGAGCGTTACGCCAGTGATCAGCGCGACGTAGGAATGTTTCTCACCATCACCACGCCGTCGAAGTATCACCCGACCCGCGTGATCGGCAAAGGAGATAGCGAGAAAGTCCAGTTTAACCGGAATTGGGACAAAGAGGCGTTCACGCCGAAAGACGGCCAGCGCTATCTGGTCAATATATGGGGAAAGATGCGCACGGCGTTTAAAGATAACGACCTCAAGGTGTACGGCATGCGCGTTGTAGAGCCGCATCACGACGGGACACCCCACTGGCATATGATGCTGTTTTGTAAGCGTGCACAGCGCCAGTCGGTGATCGATATCATGCGCCGCTATGCCCTGAAAGAAGACGGCGACGAGCGCGGCGCAGCAAAGTACCGCTTTGAATGTAAGCACCTCAATAAAGGCGGTGCGGCTGGCTATATCGCTAAGTACATCGCCAAGAATATCGATGGCTATGCGCTGGACGGTCAACTGGACGATGAAACCGGAAAGCCGCTGCGCGATATGGCCGCAGCCGTCACCGCGTGGGCGTCAACGTGGCGTATCCCTCAATTCAAGCCCATCGGTATTCCCACTATGGGCGCTTATCGTGAGTGCCGCAGCGGCACGTTACGTAGCGTGAATCTCACTGACCAGTTTGACGAACAGGTCGAGGCGGTTCGTTGTGCCGCTGATGCGGGAAAATTTGACGCATACATGGCGGCACAGGGCGGCGCGAATGTTTCCCGCGAACTGCAAACGGTGCGTGTTGCGCGCCGGGTCTCGGACAAGCTCAATGACTATGACGAGGAAGTGCAAAAGGTTGTCGGGATTTTCGCCCCGCATCTGGGCGCAGGTCATGTTTTTGAAACCCGTACAACCGAATGGCGCATTGTTTCTAAGGCCGTTGACGTTGATCTGTTGACCTTAAAAAGCGCCTCCGGCGCGCCTCGGAGTCCTGTCAATAACTGTGGGTTGCGTTCTCAACGGTCGAGTGCAAATGTCAAAAATCAGGCCGAAAACAACGCCATAGTGACCACATCAGAAACCTATAACCCACCGATTGACTGGAATGACGACGCGGCTGTCAGGGCGTTAGGAATGCGTCTGCGTGAACAATCCATCAGGAAAAACCATAAGCAACGTAATTTTGACCCCAATACCTTCCGCGATCCGGCACCGTCAGCCAGATTGACGGGTGAAGAGCGGGAACGGATGCCCCGCATTCAGCGTGATTTATCCCTGCGCGGTATCACCGTTCAGCGCTGGGAACTGGAAGCGCTGGCGCGCGGGGCGAAGATGAAGGTTGACGGTGAACTTATTTCATACCCGGTGACTGATGAGTGGCCGGGGTTTAGTAATCAGATGGAGATTGAAGAAAATGGGTATGACGGTAAAGCAGTTAATCAAAGAGTTAAAGAAGATGCCCCAGAACGCCCCGGTTGTATGGCAAGACCATGAACAGGGCGACAACGAAGAGAATGAATACAACGCGGCGGTTGGTTCATGCGATGAGGCGAAGCACATCAATGTCCACGGCGTGAAAGCCGTTGTTTTGAGATGGTGAAGAAAATGCCTAAATCCCCCGCAGACCGTAAAGCCGCCCAGCGCGCACGTCAGCGTGATGCTGGAGTGGTGAAAATAGAGATTCATGTTGATGCGCAAGAGCTGGAGATGCTTAAGCGCAACTGCGTCCTGCGTCGTCCGGGGCGCGATCCGTATGATATCGACGAATACCTGACAACGTTAATTCGGCAAGATGATGCAGCCCTACAGCAACAAATTGCCGAACTTAATAAGCGTAACTGCAAGAAATGCGGCGATAAATTGCCCGTTGCTGAGTGTTGCCTGTCGGGAGCGTCCGAGTGCTGGAACACTCTTGGCTGGCATGACTTAAAGTTAATTATGTGACATGTCACGGCATGAGATGTTAAGTGACATGTCATGCCGTTTCATGGTGCTGAACGCGTAGCCAATCAGTCACCAGTGGCACACTAAGTGATTGACGAAAATCTCAATTTGTAAAATACTGTATACGCATACAGTATAGATAAGGAAGTGGCCCCCCTTGGAAAACACGGAACAAATACAAGACGTTTTGTCGCGGGTTCAATTAATAGCCGACATATCGTTAGTGGCTCAATGCGATGTAGACGAACTGAAAACAGCTATGTCGATCATTTCAGATTTGGCGAGTGGCACAATAGAAACCAGAGAGCACCCAGTGATTAGTGACAGGTCGGCGTTGCTGGAATACTTAAAAAAACGATTAGAGAATGCCACCTTTTAGCGTTGCATGCATAACACGCATGATTTTGCATGACGATCTACAGTCAATTTTTCCCCGCTAGCGCCACGGCTGGCGCGGATCGCGCCGGATCGTGCGAGTGCATGAAAAGCGACACACAAAGCGGGCAGGCGTGGCGGGGATAGCATTGCGCGCGAGGGCGTTTAGGCGTGATTCATCCCGCGCCTCTGCGCCCCGCTGTGAGGTTCCCGCGATGATTACCCTGTATCGGATCGGTTGTTCCATGATGCGCGCAAAACGCGATTGGTGAAGTCTGAGGCGGGTATAAAAAAGCCGCTGACTCAGCGGCTCGGTGGCGGGGTTATTCTTCTTTCAGGGCATAGGGCTTAAAGGTGATCACCTCAATGCCGACCCACTCATTCACCTCTTTGATTCGTTCCTGTAATGGCGTCAGTTCATTCCTGACAAACACCTGACTCGCTTTCTCTACATCCCCAAACCCCCCGGTATTATTCGGGATAATCCCCATCATCTGAGGGGGCACTCGGTGCGCACTGAGCAGGTCGTCACGGCTGGCATTCTTGATGTTAAAGAAATCATCTTTGGTCGCTACCTCGCTGAGCGGCACGATTTTGATACCGTCCGGCTTTCCATTGGGCGCGTAGAAAAACAGGTTCTTGAAATTTCCCAGCCCTTTCGTATTGCTCATTGCGGCGCGTAGCTTATCTACGTCGGTGCCGCTTTGCGCCGCGTCGGTCACATACATGATGTAACCCGCGTGCGCGCCGTTCTGGTAATACTTGCGCCGGAACAGCGTCGCCGATTCGTTCAGCCATGCCGAGTTTAACGAACTGATATATTCCGGCAGACCGTACATTTCCTGATTGATATCCGGCTCCAGCAGATGAAACACGCTGCCCGGTTCAAAGCGGTGCGGCTCCTTGAATGACTGCACGAACCAATAAACAGCATCTTCTACCCCGCGTCGGGTGTACTTGGCCGGGCTGGAATCCAGCCGCAATATGCCGCCGGTTCTGTTCAACCGCTTTTCCAGAAAGGCATTGCCAAACACCAGATAATCCAGCACGAAGCGGCTAAAATCCTGCTGGCTTAACAGCGGGTGCGGGATAAAGGTACTCACCAGAATGTTACGTTTTACGTAAATGGGGGAGCTGTGATGCACTGCGGCGCGCAGGCTTTTCGCCAGACCGCTAAAGCTGATCGGCGGCTCAATCCATTTACCGTTATGGATACACTCGGCATAGTCCAGAATGTCGCGGCGATCGAGAACGGCGGACGGCTCACCGAAGGTGAATGCCTGCATCGGCTGTGCCGGGCTGACTGGTGCGGCTGTTGACTGGCGAAACTTACGTTTTTTCACGCGGCTGACTCCTTATTGTTGATGGCCTGCGACCAGTCGCAACCAAATAGCACCCGGTATTCTTCCGGGGTACATTCCCGTTTGATGTCCTCGAGATCGTGCAGGAGACAGCCTTGCGCGATGGCCTGTTCCAGCGTCAGCGACTGACGCCAGACACCATCCGAACCAAACGAACTGCCCGGCATGAAAAGGGCTGGCAGCGGATGTGTGCGCCGCTGAAAATCACCGCGCCATACCTGAAAGGCGAGGTAGTTATCAGAGGGAGATCCGTACAGCGTCCGGCGGTATTGCTTATGCATCGACATGGAGTTGGCAATCAATAATGCCGTGCGCGGGTTTTTAAACCACGGGAATTCATCAACATACACATTGCCCGAATAGGCCGCGCAGAGGCTCCCCTCACCTAGAAATGAAATCTGCGCATCGTGCAACAACACATGCCCGGCGGCATTGGTTGACAGGTTCATTCCCACTTGCCACGCGGCCGCTTGCATGTGAGCACGGGCCACTTGCGCCTGTTCCCGCGTCGGTGCATAGAAAATCTGATTGCGCCCGGTGGTCAATGCATCCAGCAGCGCTTCCCGCGCAAAAAACGCCGTTGCGCCAATCTGGCGCGCCTTGGTGATGGTGCGGTTAACATTCAGTTTCCCCACGCGCTGCCATACCGCCTGATACGGGAACGTGAAGCGCGTTACCATCGCGTGCAGGTCGTCTATCTGGCCGGGGGTAAATCGGGTTCTTTTCATTCGTTAAAGTCCAAAATGCTGACTGGGACATGACCGTTAATCGCGGTCAGGGGTTCGTTTAACAGCGCGTGCATGGTGGCCCATGCCACATCGGCGTGACTGATTTCCTCGCTGCGGCTCGCTTCATAGGTGGTGCGGTTGCCGCTGGCTGTCATGGTTTTGCGGATCGCCATAAAAGACTGCGTGATGTCGGTGTGACTGGTGTCATACTCCAGCCGCCCGCTGGTGATGGTGTTTTTGGCTTTCAGCACCATGGCGGTTTTGATTTCGGGGGAATATTTGATCTCACGCGCCGCCGGGAAGAAGCCGCGCACAAGCTGGTAAACACCCTGGCCGATGCCGGTTGCGTCAATGCCGATGTATTCGACGATATATTTTTCCGTCAGCAGCTTGATGGCGTCGGCCTGTGCCTCGAAATCCATGCCTTTCCACTGGAAACGCTCAAGAATGCGGAATTTGCCGCCCGGTGCCTGTGGCGGTGCCAGTACCACACAGCCTGCGCTGTCGCCGGTGTGTGACGGGTCGTAACCAATCCACACCGGCTTATAGGCAAACGGGCGCATCGCGTAAGGGTTAAAGTCTTCCCACTCTTCCAGCGCATCGACCATGCAGCGCTGCAACTCCTCAAACGGGAACACCGACGCCTTATCATCGACAAACTCACACATCAGCAGGTTCTGATACTCTGCCGGGCTGTATTCCAGCGAGAGCTGGTCAAGGTCGAACAGGTTACAGCCCCCGGCCAGCGCATCTTCCACCGTGACAATCTGCCGCCATTGACCATCGCCGCACAGCACACCGCCGGACAGGTTGGCGTGGCTTAAATCCAGATGGATGTGATCATCCTTGTTGCCGCGCCCTTTGTTAAACAGCTCACCCGACCAGAACGGATAGGCACTGTGCGCCAGACTCGACGGGGTGGAAAAATAGGTTGAGCGCCATTTCTTGTGCAACGACATGCCGCTGGCGACCTTGCGCAGTTCCTGAAACTTGGGGATCCAGAAATATTCATCCAGATACAGATTGCCGGTGTAGCTCTGCGCGGTACGAATATTGGTGCCGAGAAAGAACAGGCGCGCGCCGTTGGGTAACACCATCGGATCGCCTTTCAGGTCAACGTCAACCAGTCGGGCAAAGTCGATGATGTAGTTTTTAAACACATGCGCCTGTGCCTTACTGGCTGACAGGAAAATCTGATTGCGCCCGGTGGTCAGCGCATCAATCAGCGCCTCACGCGCAAAGTAGAAGGTTGCCCCAATCTGGCGCGATTTCAGGATATTGCGGATGCGGTGCTGTAGCCCGGCCTGATGCCAGCCGCGCTGGTAGTCAAAAATCTCACTGAGGAAAATGTCGTTCAGCTTCTCAATCGCGGCGTCGCTGAACAGGTTCTTTTCCGGTGTTTTACGTTCGCCCTTGTTGCGGTTGCGCACGTTGGGATTGAGATCCGCCTCATTGCCCGTCTGGCTGTAGCGGTTCACCCGCGCTAAGCGCTCAATCTGACGGCCTAACAGGTCAATTTCTTTGTAGTCGTGTCCCTCCTTTTTGGTCTTCATGATGAGCTGAATCAACCGCGCTTCCAGACTGGCTTCAACACGCGATACCGGGGCGATAGCGTCCCAGCCGTCGCGCTGTTTCCAGCTCTGCACGGTCGGCGTTTTCTGGTTCAGCATTTCCCCAATCTGACGCACTGAAAAGCCCTGCCAGTAGAGCAAGGCCGCCTGTCGCCGTGGGTCGCTGATGATAGTGGTATCGATGGCTGTATTCATGGCTGCAAGGCTACGTCAGCGCCGTCCCTTCCCGCCTTAAGTGCCTGTTGTGCCAGCGGTTAGCAAACCGTGATTGATGGCGCGCCGAAGGTGCACGCCGGATACTCGCCCCAACTTCCCGCAAACAACGGATGAGAAAATGGCAAAGAAAGTTTCTAAATGGTTCCGCGTTGGTGTCGAGGGTGACACCTGCGACGGTCGCGTAATTGACGCCAACGATGTTCAAAACATGGCAGACACCTTTGATCCGCGTGTCTATGGTTGCCGCATCAACATTGAGCATGTGAAAGGCTTGCTGCCTGACAGCCCATTTCGTCGTTATGGCGATGTGGTCGAGCTGAAAGCGGAAAAGATTGATGATGATTCGGCTATCAGCGGCAAGCTGGCGCTGTTCGCCAAAATCACCCCAACCGATGATCTGGTGGCGATGAATAAAGCCAGCCAGAAAATCTATACCTCCATGGAGATCCAGCCCAACTTTGCCAACACAGGTAAGAGCTATCTGGTCGGTCTGGCGGTCACTGATGACCCGGCCAGCCTTGGCACGGAAATGCTGGAATTCAGCGCCAAAGCCAAACATAGCCCACTGGCAACCCGCAAATTGTCCCCGGAAAACCTCTTTTCTGTCGCCACCGAAGTGACGCTGGAATTTGAAGACCTGCCGGACGTTGAGCCGACGCTGTTAACCCGCGTGAAAGCCCTGTTTGGCCGCAAGCAGTCCAGCGACGATGCCCGTTTTAATGATGTGCATGAGGCGGTGGCCGAAGTCGCAGGACAGGTGCAGACCAACGCCGACAGCGCGGAACAGCGCTTTACCCAGCTTGAGCAGCGCCAGCAGCAGGACATTGCCACCCTGACGCAGAAGCTGAGCGCCAGTGAACAGCAGTTCACCGACCTCAAAGCCTCGCTGGACGGCACCGAAAGCCTGTCACAGACGCGCCGCCCGGCGGCGACAGGCGGTGACGGTGAAGCCTCATTGCTGACCAACTGCTAACCGGGGCCAGCCCCGCGATACCCTTTTTCAGAAATAACAGGAAAAACCATGCGTAAAGAAACCCGTTTTAAATACAACGCCTACCTGACCCAGCTTGCCGCGCTCAATGGCGTTGAGGTGGAAACGCTGAGTAAAAAATTCAGCGTGGAGCCGTCGGTCACGCAGTCGCTGATGGAAGTGGTGCAGGAATCCAGCGACTTTCTGACCCGTATCAATATGGTGCCGGTGGCAGAGCTGACCGGGGAAAAGGTCGGTCTCGGTGTGTCCGGGTCGGTTGCCAGCACCACCGATACCTCAAACGGTGATGAGCGCGAAACCGCCGATTTGCTGAGTCTGGAAGCGCGCCAGTACAAGTGCGAACAGATGAACTTTGATTTCCATATCCGCTACAACACCCTTGACCTGTGGGCGCGTTTTCAGGATTTCCAGTTGCGCTTGCGTAACGCTATCGCCAAACGTCAGTCGCTGGATTACATCATGGCCGGATGGCACGGCGTGAAGCGTGCGGCAACCTCTGACCGTGCTAAGAATCCGTTGTTGCAGGATGTGGCGGTGGGCTGGTTGCAGAAATACCGCAACGAATCCCCTAAACGTGTGATGAATGCCTACACCGCTAAAGACGGTACGGTTTCAGAAAAAATCCGTGTTGGTGAAAATGGCGATTATGTCAGCCTCGACGCGCTGGTGATGGATGCAACCAATTCCATGATCGATGAATGGCATCAGGAAGACCCCGACTTGGTGGTGATTTGTGGCCGCCAGTTGCTAGCTGATAAATATTTCCCACTGGTCAACAAGCAGCAGGAAAACAGCGAAATACTGGCCGCTGACGTCATTGTCAGCCAAAAGCGCATTGGCAATCTGCCTGCGGTGCGCGTGCCATACTTTCCGGCCAATGCCTTGATGATCAACCGTCTGGATAACCTGTCTATTTACTACATGGACGACAGCCACCGCCGCCACCTCGAAGAGAACGCCAAGCGTGACCGCATCGAAAATTACGAATCCATTAAGCAGGATTACGTGGTGGAAGATTACGGCTGCGGTTGCCTGATCGAAAACATCCAGCTCGGCGAATTCCCGAAACCGCCGGAAGCGGAAAAAGAGGTTGACGTTGCCACATCCAGTGATGAAAACCAGCCTGAAACCCCAGCCGATAAAGCCGGAGCCTAAACCATGTTAAGCCCCGCCCAGCGTCACATGATGCGGGTGTCGGCTGCTGAGGCGTCCCAGCGGGAGAATGACCCGCTGCGACAGGCCACCGGGTACGAGCAAATGCTGTTCCGGCTTGCGGCTGATAAACGCACGTTAAAACAGGTGCGCTCAAATGAGCGTAAGGCCGAGATAAAAAGCGGAATGTTGTCTGGCTATGCACCGTGGGTGGCGGGGGTACTCGCCAACGGACGCGGCGCACAGGATGCAGTATTGATGACCGTCATGGTGTGGAAGCTCGACGCCGGAGACATGCCCGGCGCGCTGGAGATTGCCCGTTATGCGCTGGCGCACAAGCTGGTGATGCCGGAGGGCTACACCCGCCCGACGCCGTACCTGTTAGCCGAAGAGGTGGCCGACGCTGCGACCCGCGCCCATACCGCCGGGCAGGCGGTCACTTTTGACCTGCTGATCGACACGCTGACGCTGACCGATGCGGAGGACATGCCCGATCAGGTGCGCGCCAAACTGCACAAAATCATCGGTCTGGTGCTGCGTGACAGCGGCAAGCCCGAGCAAGCCCTGTTTCACCTGAAACGCGCCTTTCAGCTTGATAGCCGAAGCGGCGTTAAAAAAGACATAGAGCGGCTGGAAACGGCGCTGCGCAAAGCAGCGGCCAGCCGTTAACCCAACGCGCCCCGCGCCGGGCGGCACACAGGCCGGAACGGTTTCCCGTTTTCTGTGCCTGTGTCCACCGCCCACCTATTCAGAGGTTGTCATGACGACAATGATTTTCAACGCGAACGCGGAGCCACGCGCGGATGCGGTGGTCATTCCTGTACCAGTGCGACAGGAAGCCGTGATCAAAAACACCTTTTTTTGGCCGGACGTGGAGCCGGTAACGCTGCGCACATTGATGAATCTGGAAAACACCGTTACGCCAGAGCGCCTGCGCCATGCGGCATTGACCGCGATTTCCGAAGTGAACGCCGAGCTGTTCGAGTACCGGAAAACGCAGTGGGATGCCGGATTTACCACACTGGCCGAGGTTCCCGCCGAGCAGATCGACGGCCAGAGCGAGAAACTGCATCACTACCTGCGCGCGGTCAGCACCATTACCACGGCGACGCTGTATGAGCGTTACCGGCGCTATGACGCCAGCGCCAAAGGCGATCGCAAAGCGGATGCGCTCGACAGCACGATTGATGAGCTGTGGCGTGATGCGCGCTGGTCAATCAGTCAGTTACAGGATAAGCCCCACTGCATCATCGGGCATATCTGATGAAGGTTATCGCACAGCAGGGCGACACGCTGGACGCCCTGTGTTATCGCCATTACGGGCGCACGCAAGGTGCGGTTGAAGCGGTGTTATCCGTTAATCCGGGGCTGGCCGACTACGGGGCCATTCTGCCCCACGGCACCGCCGTGACACTGCCCGATATTGCTACCGCCCCTGTGCGTGAATCCGTTCAGTTATGGGAGTGAACCGTGAACGAACCCGATAAAAGCGTTTTGTCTCTGTTTTTGATTGGTGCACTGATCGTCGTCGGCAAAGTACTGGCAGGCGGCGAGCCTGTCACGCTACGCCTGTTTATTGGCCGTACCTTGTTAGGGGGCTTTGTCTCGATGGTGGCAGGGGTGGCACTGGTGCAGTTTCCCAACCTGTCGCCGGTGGCGATTAACGGTATCGGTGCTGCCTTGGGCATTGCCGGTTATCAGGCCATTGAGTTGCTGATTAAAAGCCAGTTGGATAAGCGGAGGAAAGGGCATGACCAACAGTAATAATCTGGCCGCTTTTCTGGACATGCTGGCCTTTTCTGAGGGAACGGCGACGCACCCGCTGACGCGCAACAGCGGCTATGACGTGGTTGTCACCGGGCTGGATGGCAAGCCGGAGATTTTCACCGACTACCGCGATCACCCGTTCGCGTCAGGCCGTCCGGCCAAGGTGTTTAACCGTCAGGGTGAAAAGTCCACCGCGTCCGGGCGTTATCAGCAGCTTTATCGGTTCTGGCCGCACTATCAGAAACAGATGGCACTGCCCGATTTTAGCCCTGCCTCGCAGGACAAACTGGCAGTGCAACTGATTAGCGAGCGCCGGGCACTGGCGGACATTGAGCGCGGCGACATCGAGAGGGCAATATCGAAATGCCGCACTATCTGGGCCTCGTTGCCGGGGGCGGGTTACGGCCAGCGGGAACACCGCCTTGATTCGCTGATTCAGGTTTACCAGCAGGCAGGAGGAACGCTGGCATGATAAGCCCATGGGTAAAGTTTATGGGGCTGGTCATTGTGGGTTTGCTCAGCATAGTGGCCGTCAAAAAATGGCAGCTTTCCCGCGCTGAGCGCACGGTAAGCCAGCAGGGGATCGCCCTGAGTCAGCAAAAAGACACGCTGCTGGCACAGTCCGCCGCGATCGGTACGCTGCAAAGCAACGCACGGCGCAATGAACAGGCGCAGGTTGAACTGCGTATCAAACTAACACAGGCCGGGCAACTGGCCGCTTCCCGCGATAACACCATCATGAGGTTACTCAATGAAAATGCCGATCTACGTCGTTGGTATGGCACTGCTTTGCCTGACGATATTAAGCGGCTGCACCGCCGCCCCGCCTTTGACGGCCCCGACGCTTATTTACGTTGGCTGTCCGAAAGTAACGAGTTGCCCGATACCGGGCAGCAGTCCGCAAACCAACGGTGATTTAAGCGCCGACAATCGCCAACTGGAAGGTGCACTGGTGAGCTGTGCGCTACAGGTTGAAACCGTCAAACACTGTCAGGAGAAACACGATGCTGAAACCCAGCAGCCTGCGCCGCGCCCTGAGTGATGCCGTGCCGGTATTGAAAAACAACCCGGACATGCTGCATATCTTTATCGATAGCGGCGCGGTGGCGTCAACCCTTGCCCGGTCACTGTCATTTGAAAATCAGTACACGCTGAATCTGGTTATCACCGATTTTACCGATGATATCGACTGGTTACTGGTGCCGATCAGCGCATGGCTGCGGGAAAATCAGCCAGATATCATGACCCGTGACAATAAGGGCTTTACCTATCTGGCCGACATTAACGATAACGGTAGTTGCGATATCAGCATCAGCCTGAAACTGACCGAGCGGGTGATCGTCAAAGAGATTGATAAGGCCTTGCATGTGACCCATGCACCAGAGCCACCGTTGCCGATCCCGGTAGAGCGCCCGATAGCGTTGCATATCAACGGCGAGTTAGTGAGCACATGGCATGAATGAGCTGAAACCGTTTGATGATGAACTGGCGGGATTGCTGGCTAAGCTGTCTCCCGCCAGTCGCAAGGCGTTAGCAAGAGACATTGCTAATGATTTACGAAAAACCAACCAAGCCCGTATCCGTAAGCAAAAAGGTCCAGACGGTACGGCATTTACCCAACGTAAGGCGCAGGTCATCACCGTTCAGCGGGGAATGAAAATTCTGTGGAACGGTGAAGTGCGCAGCCTGAAAAACTGGCGTAAACGTAAAGCCCGATTCGGCACCTTATTTACCGGATATGATACAGACAGAAAAGCCATCCGTTCGTTTTATATCAGTGATATCCAGCGCTTTATTGAGGTGAAAAAAGAGCGGGTGAATACCCGTTCAGGTAAGGCTAAAGCCCGGATGTTTCAGCAGCTTGTGAAGAATAAATACATGCTGGCAGTAGCATCACCCAATGATGCGACGATAACATTTGCTAATAAAGCGCGCCGGGTTGCTGAGATCCATCATTACGGACAAGCAGATAAACAGCGCGGACATAATAAAGAAATTCAGTATCCTGAGCGTCAGCTTTTGGGGATAACGCGCTCGGATAAAGAACGGGTAAGTGATTTAGTGATTCAGCACTTGAGTAAATAAATTCGGCCCCGCGACAGCGGGGCAACAATGGCGTATTTTTATCTGCGAAAATCAGGATGAGAGGCCAGCCATTCTTTTAACGCCTCATTCATTCGCGTTTGCCAACCGGGGCCGCTGGCCTGAAAGCGTTCAATCACCTCTGCATCATAGCGGATGGTTTTAGCGATTTTGGTCGGCGCTTTCTGTAGTCCGCGAGTTCTTCCGAGCACTTTCCCGCCCACTTTCATCACCGCACCTGACCAGTCATCTGCGGTGGTGAGTGGGTTATCATCGTCATGGGCAATATCGCTATCTTTCATCGCCTTTAGACGCTTCAGGTCAGTTTGGATAGTGGTTCCAATAGAATTTTTGCTCATGTTTATCCGCCTTTCTCATTGAAATGATATGGTCATCGTCACCGCGTGGCGTGTGGGCTACCATCACAACCACCACGCCACCCAGCAGGCCAAGCGTCTGATAACGTACTTCGCCATACTCATAGCGGGTATCTTCACGAGTGATCGTGAAACCCTCAAAAACATGGGATGCATCCCTGAAATCAATGCCATGTTTTTCCAGATTGATTAAGCGCTTATTCTCGTCGTAGCTGACCATCACCCCTCCCTTTATGATTAAATTGTAGTTACGATATAGTGCTGCGTCAACTTTTTTGTAACCACAATATGTGGCGTGCGATAACACCTGTGTTGTCTGGCAGACCAGCAAGCCGCATTACATTGCCGCGATGTGTCCCCGGCGGCATCCTTTCCCGTATGAAAACACAAGCCACCCTTACTGAAATCCAGCGCCTGCTACGCAATCTGATCCGTGTCGGCGTCGTGACCCACGTCAACACCAGAGATGCCCTGTGCCGGGTGCAGACCGGAGACATGACAACCGACTGGTTGAACTGGCTAACCCGTCGTGCCGGGCGTTCCCGCGACTGGTGGGCTCCGTCTATCGGTGAGCAGGTGTTAATTCTGTCTATCGGCGGTGAATTGGATACCGCCTTTGTGCTGTGCGGCATCTATTCAGATGATAACCCCGCACCGTCTGCCTCTGCCGATGCGCTGCATATCAGCTTTCCCGATGGCGCGGTGATCGAGTACGAACCCGAAAACGGCGCGCTGACCGTCAGCGGCATCAAAACCGCCAACGTCACCGCCTCCGAATCCCTTACTGCCACCGTGCCGCTGGTACTGGTGAAAGCCGCTACCCGCATCACGCTGGATTCGCCGGAAGTAGTCTGCACCGACAAGCTGATCACCGGAACGCTGGAAGTGCAAAAAGGCGGGGAGATGCACGGCAATATCCAGCATTCCGGCGGTTCGCTGTCGTCCAATGGCAAAGTGCTGCACACCCACAAACACCCCGGCGACAGCGGCGGCACAACAGGAACGCCACTATGAGTGCGCGCTATAGCGGGATGAGCCGCGATAACGGCACCGCACTGGCTGACCTTGAGCACATTCGCCAAAGCGTGCGCGACATTCTGATCACACCGATAGGCTCGCGCGTGATGCGCCGTGATTACGGTTCGCTGCTATCTGCCCTTATCGACCAGCCGCAAAGCCCGGCAGTGAAATTACAGGTGATGGCCGCGTGTTACATGGCGCTGCTGCGCTGGGAGCCACGCATCACGCTGACGGGTATCACACTTGAATCGACCTATGACGGCAAGCTGGCCGTCGATCTTGTGGGCGTGCTGACCGATGGCCCCGCCTTTTCTCTTTCTGTTCCTGTGAGCTGACACCATGGCAACCATTGATTTAAGCCAGCTTCCCGCCCCGGCTGTGGTGGAAGAACTGGACTACGAGACCATCTACAACGAGCGCAAAGCGGTGCTGCTGTCGCTCTACCCGGAAGACCAGCGCGCCGCCGTTGCGCGCACGCTGACGCTGGAATCGGAGCCGTTAGTCAAGCTGCTACAGGAAAACGCCTATCGTGAACTGCTGTGGCGGCAGCGCGTCAATGAGGCGGCACGCGCGGTGATGGTGGCGTTTGCGCAGGGGGACGATCTCGACCAACTCGGCGCTGATTTTAGCGTTGCCCGTCTGGTGATCACTCCGGCTGACGACTCGACCTTACCGCCGACACCCGCGCTGCTGGAGTCCGACAGCGATTTTCGTCTGCGTATCCAGCAAGCCTTTGAAGGGTTAAGCGTGGCCGGGCCGGTGGGCGCCTACCAGTACCACGGACGCAGCGCCGACGGGCGCGTCGCGGATGTGTCGGTGATAAGCCCCAGCCCGGCCTGCGTCACGGTGTCGGTACTGTCGCGCGAGGGGGACGGCAGCGCCAGCACGGAGCTGGTCGCCATCGTCGCCGCTGCACTGAACGCGGAAGACGTGCGCCCGGTAGCGGATCGGGTGACGGTGCAATCTGCGGTGATTGTGCCGTATGAGATTGACGCCACGCTGTATCGGTATCCGGGGCCGGAAGCAGAGCCGGTACGTGCCGCCGCCGAGCAGAAGCTGAAAACCTATATCAGCGCGCAGCACCGATTAGGGCGGGATATTCGCCGCTCGGCCATTTACGCTGCGCTGCACGTCGAAGGCGTGCAACGGGTCGAGCTGACGAAACCCGCCGCCGATATCGTGCTGAATGAAGCTCAGGCATCTTACTGTTCCCGCTATCAGTTGGGCGTGGGCGGTGCCGATGAGTGATAACCGCCTGTTGCCTGTCGGCTCTTCCGCGCTTGAGGTCGCCGCCGCCACGGCTTGCGCTGAAATCACCCGCGTACCGGTTCCCCTGCGTCTGCTGTGGAACCCGGATACCTGCCCGGTTCACCTGTTGCCCTATCTGGCATGGGCGTTTTCCGTTGACCGCTGGGATGAGGCATGGCCGGAGAGCGTGAAACGGCAGGTGATCCGTGATGCGTTCTTTATCCATCGCCACAAAGGCACCATCGGTGCGCTGCGTCGCGTGGTGGAGCCGTTTGGTTATCTGATCCGCATCATCGAATGGTGGCAGAGCGGCGGAGAGCCTGGCACGTTCCGGCTTGATATCGGTGTGCAGGACAGCGGTATCACTGAGGAAACCTTTTACGAGCTTGAGCGGCTGATTGCCGACGCGAAACCCGCAAGCCGTCACCTGTTGGGGCTGAACATTAACCTTGATACGCAGGGCGCGGCCTATGTTGCCGCCACGGTCTACGGTGGCGATGACCTGACCGTGTACCCGTATTTTCCTGAAACCCTCACTGTGTCCGGTCTGGATGTGACGGGCGCAGCACTCCATCTAATCGACAATGTGAGCGTAACCGCATGAGCGCAAGATATTTTGCCCTGTTAACCAACATCGGTGCAGCGAAGCTGGCGAATGCCACCGCGTTAGGTAGCCGTCTGAACATCACCAAAATGGCGGTGGGTGATGGCGGCGGTACGCTTCCCACCCCTAACCCGGCACAAACCGCGCTGATTAACGAAACGCGCCGAAAAGCATTGAATGCCCTGAGCGTTGATCCGAAGAACCCCAGCCAGATTATTGCCGAGCAGGTTATTCCCGAAAATGAGGGCGGTTGGTGGATACGTGAAATCGGTCTGTTTGACGATGACGACAACCTGATTGCCATTGCTAACTGCCCGGAGACGTACAAGCCGCAGTTGCAGGAGGGCAGCGGCCGCGTTCAGACCGTGCGCATGATTTTGATTGTCAGCAGCACCGAAGCGGTCACGCTGAAAATCGATCCGGCGGTGGTATTGGCAACGCGCGGCTATGTGGATAACGGCGTGATTGAGGTGAAAGCCTATGCCGATACGCTGCTGGCGCAACACCTTGCGGCAAAAAATCCGCACCCGCAATACGCGTTAAAAACCGATTTAACCGCGTGGCGTTATGACGCCACTGGCGGCGAAGTGGAATTAATCCCGCCTTATACCTTTACCGCTGCCATGGTGTTTATTAACGGGATTGAGCAGGCGCTGAATTATTCCTTTTCACTGGACGGCAACAGGCTGTTATTTCCTGAACCGTTGCGTAAAGGGGATTTTATCAATGTGGTGTTTCCGGCACCTGTCGTTACGCAGCGCACGGCCAGCGGCAGCACGGATGATTTGAGTTATGAAGTTGCCAAACTACGCAGTGAAATAAATGCGTTAAACGGCAGTGTGTTTTTGAGCGCTGATGGCGGAAATATTCTTTCCACCGGAAAGGATAACGGCATCTTTTTGCCCGACGCCGCGCTGCAAAAAATAAACGGTGTGGATGTGAATACAGAAATTAATTAATCGGGAGAGAGTTATGCCAGCTAAACGCACAGTGACATTAAATTTTAAAACCTCGGACGGAAAAACATTACCGGCTTCATTCGAAGTTTCCGACGGTGCTAGCGCTTATGAAGTCTGGAAAGCGAAGGCGGGGAACGCCAGTAAAACCGAAGCGCAATATGCGGCAGAGCTGAAAGGGGATAAAGGTGACAAAGGGGATAAAGGCGACCTCGGAAATAACGGCGTCAGCATCACCGGCGTTGAAGTAAAAATCACTGAGAACACGTGAGGTAATACATGGCTGCTGGCCGCACAGTTTCACTGACATTTAAAACCAGTGACGGCAAAACCCTGCCCGCCGTGTCATTCAGGGTCAATGACGGGGAAAAAGGGGATAACGCCGCGCTGGTGATTGAAAGTATCACGCCAGTCATTAAAGGCGGTGAAAGCGCGTTTGCTGTTGGCAATGTGACGGTGATTTCCGTGCATGTTAATGGCGTCGGCCAGCCGCCGGGGTATGCCTATACCGTTGAAGCCAATACGGTGTATCTGGCCGAGGCGGTGAAAAGTTCAGACATGGTATCTATTGAGTTTGTGAGATAACAACATGGCGAAACCAACAGGAAAAATCATCAGGGTAACGCCTGAGTCTATCGGGGCGTATACCAAAGCGGAAACCGACGCCAAGGTCAGTGCCGCCACCGCCGCCGCCAGTAACGCCGCAGCGGCGGCTGGCAGTGCTAACACCAATGCGGAAAGCCGTGTGCCACTGGCGCGCAAAGTGAACGGCAAGCCGCTGAGCGCGGATATCACGCTGGGTGCCGGGGATGTGGGCGCGTATACCAAGGCGGAAACCGATGCCAAGGTCAGTGCCGCCACAACTGCCGCCAGTAATGCCGCAGCGGCGGCTGGCAGTGCTAACACCAATGCGGAAAGCCGTGTGCCACTGGCACGCAAAGTGAACGGCAAGCCGCTGAGCGCGGATATCACGCTGGGTGCCGGGGATGTGGGCGCGTATACCAAGGCGGAAAAAACCGACGCCAAGGTCAGTACCGCCACCACTGCCGCCAGTAATGCCGCAGCGGCGGCTGGCAGTGCTAACACCAATGCGGAAAGCCGTGTGCCATTGGCACGCAAGGTTAACGGCAAGCCGTTGAGCGCGGATATCACGCTGGGTGCCGGGGATGTGGGCGCGTATACCAAGGCGGAAACCGATACCAAAGTCAGCGCCGCCACCACCGCCGCCAGTAATGCCGCGACGGCGGCGGCCAGTGCCAATACCAACGCCGAGGGGAGAGTGCCCTCCGGGCGTAAGGTAAATAACAAGCCCCTAACCGCTGATATAACCCTGAGTGCGGGGGACGTTGGCGCATTGCCATTGGGAGGGACTGCTGTTGCCGCCACGAAATTGGCAATCGCCCGAAGCATTAACGGCGTGCCGTTTGATGGCACGGAAAGTGTCACAATTCCCCTGTCGAATTTGGGTATAGGTAAACCGTCCTTATGTACGGCATGGGTCAATTTCAATGGAGTGAATACAGTAACCGTTAATGGTTCGCATGGCATAAGTTCTGTTATCAGAGAATCGACTGGTGTCTATACCATAAATTTTTCTACCGCAATGGATACTGCTGTTTATGCGGTAATTTGTAGTGTGGGTGATGGCCCTGGTCAGGGAACCTATGCCGCTGTCGTTCAGTTGAATTCACCTACAGGCATCCCAACGAAAAAGGATAGAAATGGGGTACGGGTCATGGTGCGTGGGACCGGTGGCGCGGGTGATTCATCAATGATCTCTGTAGCTATATTTGGCGGGGTAGCTTCATGAACATTGTTTATCAGGGTGATTCCGGGGTGGCGATTTTATCTCCTTGCACTGATTGCGGGCTGACAGTGTTAGAGATTGGAAAGAAAGATGTTCCTGCCGGAGTGCCTTTCTGGATCATGGATGTCGGAGCCTTCATTGATATCCCGGTTGAATCTTGGGAGATAGATAAAAGCATTGAACCGGATGGAATAGGAGGAAATTATGATCAGAATTAATGCTGAACGGCTAAAAAAATATCGTGCAAATGAGGTGCGCATAAAACGTGATACGCTGCTTAGTGAATGTGATGGGAAAATGGCAGTGGACGCAACCTCTGACAAGGCAGCATGGGCACGCTATCGTCAAGCGCTGCGAGAGATTCCAGAGCAAAAGGGATTTCCAGAAAAAATAGCGTGGCCGGAAAAACCAGAATAATCATTGTCGGGTTTCAATCTGCCCCTGTATTCGAATAGAGATAGGAAAAGGATGGTCGAAAATACCTAACATAGTAATTAGCGATAATTCATGATGTAGGCGTATCGACTTTCTAATCATGTTTTCTCTATTCAGTCCGGGGCTATATCTTTCCCTTTCAATGTTGTGTCAGTTCCCAACATACCAGCATGACTCGCCTGACATGGGGTAGCATCAGACAATAACGGCTCCCAACGCGGCAATATTGCCATTTGCTGGAGCCTGAATTTATGAGCGATTACCATCACGGCGTGCAGGTTGTTGAGGTCAACGACGGCACGCGCGTTATTTCCACTGTATCCACCGCGATTATCGGCATGGTGTGCACCGCACCGGATGCCGACGCGGCAACCTTTCCCCTCAATACCCCGGTGCTGATCACCAATGTGCTGTCGGCTGTCGGCAAAGCCGGTAAAAAAGGCACGCTGGCCGCTGCCCTGTCGGCGATTGCTGACCAGTCCAAACCCGTTACCGTCGTGGTGCGTGTCGCCGAGGGGAAAGATGAAGCCGAAACCCTCAGCAATGTGATCGGCGGCAGTGATGAGAACGGCCAATACACCGGGATGAAAGCCCTTCTTGATGCGCAGGCGGTGACGGGGGTTAAGCCGCGCATTCTCGGCTTGCCGGGGCTGGATTCGTTACCCGCTGCCACCGCGTTAGCCTCTATTTGCCAATCGCTGCGCGCCTTTGGTTATGTCAGCGCATGGGGCTGCAAAACCCTGTCTGACGCCATCACCTACCGCGACAATTTCAGCCAGCGTGAACTGATGGTTATCTGGCCGGACTTTATCGCATGGGATACCGCAGCGAACGCCAGCACCACGGCTTACGCCACCGCCCGCGCATTGGGGCTGCGCGCCAAGATTGACCAAGAGACCGGCTGGCATAAAACCCTGTCTAACGTCGGCGTCAACGGCGTAACGGGGATCAGCGCCTCGGTGTTCTGGGATTTGCAGACCCCCGGCACTGATGCGGATTTACTCAATGAAGCAGGCGTCACCACGCTGGTACGCAAAGACGGTTTCCGCTTCTGGGGCAACCGCACATGCTCTGACGATCCGCTGTTCCTGTTTGAGAACTACACCCGCACCGCACAGGTGATTGCCGACACCATGGCAGAGGCGCACATGTGGGCCAACGACAAGCCGATGACCGCGACACTGATTCGAGACATTATCGACGGTATCAAGGCCAAGTTCCGCGAACTGAAAACCAACGGTTACATCATTGATGCCGATTGCTGGTATGACGAGAGCGCCAACGATAAAGAAACCCTCAAGGCCGGGAAACTGTACCTTGATTATGACTATACCCCGGTCCCCCCTCTGGAAAATCTCACCCTACGCCAGCGTATCACCGATAAATATCTGGTGAACCTGTCGGCGTCGGTTAACGGCTAAGGAGTCGTAACGCTATGGCACTGCCTCGCAAACTTAAATTTATGAACCTGTTCAACGACGGCCTGAGCTACATGGGGATCGCCTACGCCGTCACACTGCCGAAGCTGACACGCAAGCTGGAGAACTATCGCGGCGGCGGCATGAACGGTGCCGCGTCGATTGATTTTGGGCTCGATGATGATGCGTTAGCCATGGAATTCACGCTGGGCGGTCTGGCCGATGAAACCCTGTGGAGCCAGTACGCCGCGCCCGGTGCCGATGCGGTCATGCTGCGCTTTACCGGGTCATACCAGCGTGATGACACCGGGGAAATCGTTGCGGTTGAAGTGGTGATGCGTGGGCGTCACAAAGAAATCGACGGCGGCGAGAGCAAGCAAGGCGAAGACACCGAAACCAAGATTTCTACGCAATGTTCTTATTACAAGCTGACCGTGGACGGCAAAGAGATGATCGAAATTGACACCATCAACATGATTGAGCGTGTCAATGGCGTTGACCGTCTGGAACAACACCGCCGGGCGGTTGGTCTGGTGTAACCCTGTGCGGCCAGTACTCCGCTGGCCGTCTTACTTCATTTTGAATACAGAGAATTATCATGAACCAACCCGATAACGTTGTAACACTGGAAACCCCGATTAAACGCGGTGACACCCTGATCGAAACCGTCACACTGATTAAACCCAACACAGGCACCCTGCGCGGCGTCAGTCTGGCCGCTGTGGCAAACTCAGACGTGGACGCAATGATTAAAGTGCTGCCGCGTATGACGGTTCCGTCGCTGACCGAAGCCGAAATCACCCGCATGGAGCTGCCGGACATGATTGCCATCGCAGGCAAGGTGATCGGTTTTTTGACGCCGAAATCGCCGCAGGAGACCTCCCCCGAAGCCTGACCGTTGATGAACTGATGGCGGATATCGCGGTGATTTTTCACTGGCCGCCCTCAGAGCTTTATCCGATGAGCCTCACCGAGTTGATCCTATGGCGCGACAAAGCGCTGAAACGCAGCGGACACCATAACAATGAGTAACACTCTACAGTTGAGCGTTTTGCTGAAAGCCGTGGACAGTGCGACTCGCCCGTTTAAGGCGGTGCAAACCGCCAGTAAAAAACTGTCGGGTGATATCCGCGACTCACAGGGCCAGCTTAAAACCCTGAACGCTCAGGCCGGACGCATTGAGGGCTTTCGCAAAGCCAAAAGCCAGTTAAGCGAAACCGGTGCAGCACTCAAACAGGCGCAGACCAAAGCCGCTGCCCTGTCGGCGGAACTGCGCAACAGCGAAAACCCGACCCGACAGCAGGTAAAGGCGCTGGCAAGTGCGAAACGTCAGGCGGCCACGCTTAAAACCGAATACGGCGAGCTACGCCAGTCGCTACAGCGTCAGCGCGATGAATTGCAGCAGGCAGGCATCAGCACGCGCAGCCTGTCCGGTCATGAGCGTAAATTACGCAACGATATTTCCCAAACCACCGCCACGCTGGATCAGCAGCGCGCCGCTCTGGTGCGCGTCAGCCAGCAGCAGGAAAAGCTGAACGCGGTCAGTCAGCGCTACGAGAAAGGCAAAGCCATTACCGCCGGGGTACGCAACGGCGGCGCGGCGGCGTTTGGCCTCGGCTCGGCGGCGCTGTACGCCGAAAGCCGCCTGATGGCTCCCGCCGTTGAGGCCAACGGGCAAGGCGCACGCATCGCGGCACAAACGGGCGGGAACAGCGCGGACAGCGAACAGTACACCCGTGTTATCAAACAGATTAATGCCACCGGTGTCAGTGGCGATATCAATCAAATCGCGGAGGCGGTCGCCGCAGTGCGCAGTACATTGGGTGCACTGGGGAACGTGGGCGAAACCGAACTGACCCGCATATCGCGTAAGGCGCTGGATATGCAGGCGGCACTCGGTGGCGACGCTGCCGAGAGTATCCAGATAGCGGCCATCATGATGAAAAACGGCCTCGCCAAAAACAGCGATGAGGCGTTTGATTTGATGGTATCCGGGATGCAGCGCGTATCGGCACAGATGCGCGGTGAGCTGCCGGAGATCCTGCACGAATATTCGACCCACTTTCGCAATATGGGATTCAGCGGATCGGAGGCGATGACGCTGTTAGTGGAGATGGCGCAGCAGGGCAAGTTTGCACTGGACAAGACGGGCGATGCGGTGAAGGAATTCAGCATTCGCGGCTCGGACATGTCCAAGGCCAGTATCGAAGCCTATGACGCCGCCGGGCTCAATGCCGCCAAAATGTCTACTGCCATTGCCAGCGGTGGCGATAAAGCGCGTGCCGCGATGCAGAAAACCGCACAGGGTCTGCTGAAAATCAAGGATCCGGCAGAACGGGCCAACGCGGCGATCGCGCTGTTTGGTACACCGATTGAAGACCTGTCGATTGACCAGATACCCAAATTCCTGTCGGCGCTGGCCGGAACCAAAGACAAGCTGGGCGACGTGTCCGGGGCGGCTGACCGCATGGGCGATACCCTGCGCGATAACCTGCAAGGGGATATCGGGCGGTTGCAGGGTGCCATGGCTGGCCTGCGTTTTAACCTGTTCAATGACGACGGCGGCGCATTGCGTAAGCTGACGCAAAGTGCGACAGCATGGCTAAACCGGGTGAATGAATGGGTGGCGGCTAACCCGGTGCTGACACGGCAGATTGTCATGCTCGGCGGCGCGGCAACCGCGTTAATCACCGTGCTCGGCGGGATCGGGCTGGTTGCATGGCCGGTGTTAAGCGGGGTTAATGCGCTGGTTGCCGGGGCGGGATTGCTGAATGCCGGATTCAGGTTTGCCGGAACGCAGGGCGTGACCTCACTGAGTGGGGGATTACAGCGGCTCGGCGGTGCAGTTAACTGGCTGGCAAAATCGCCGCTGATGCTACTACGCGCGGGGATGTCGGGGTTAACGTCCGTATTCGGCGCGGTCAGTAATCCGCTGGCCGTTATCCAAGGCGCAATGTCAGGCTTTGGCCGGGCGCTAATGTGGCTGGTGACTTCACCGCTTGCCTTGCTGCGCACCGGGGTCATGTTTATCGGCAGCGCGTTAGGTGTGCTGCTATCCCCGGTCGGGCTGGCCGTTGCGGTCATGGTCGGCGGTGCGTTGCTTATCTGGAAATACTGGGAGCCTATCAAGGCCTTTATCGGCGGTGTGGTGGAGGGGTTTGTTGCCGCCAGTGCACCGATTATTGCCGCCTTTGCGCCGCTGCACCCCGCCTTTACATGGATTGGCGACACGGTAAAAGCGCTGTTTGGCTGGTTCGGCGATCTGCTGGCGCCGGTTAAATCGACTGCCGCCGAGCTGGACGGTGCGGCCAGCGTGGGGAAACGTTTTGGTGAGGCGCTGGCTAACGGGCTCAATGCCGTGATGCACCCGCTGGACTCGTTGCGATCCGGTGTGTCGTGGTTACTGGAAAAACTGGGGCTGGTTGATGAGAAATCGAAAAACCTGCCCGGCGCAGACAAACTTATCCCGCCACAAGAGGCCGCCGCCTTAAACGCAGGCGTTATCAACGCCCCCGCGCCGCAGGGCAACGATGAAAAAGCGATTGCCGCCCGATACGGCGGGGAGCGTGATAACGGCGGACGTATCCCGCTGGGAAAATTTGCCGTGGTCGGTGAACATGGCCCGGAGATCGTAGCAGGCCCGGTCAACGTGACCAGCCGCCGGGAAACGGCGGCAATGGCGTCTGCCGCCATGAACATGTCGGCCTATCGTCCGATAGCCCCCACCGCACAGGCCAGCGCCGCAGCGTCTACGGTCAGCATCCATGCCCCTATCAGCATTGTTGCGCAGCCAGGCCAGAGTGCGCAGGACATAGCACAGGAAGTGGCGCGCCAGCTTGAGCAGCGGGAACGCTCGGCGCGATCGCGCGCATTCAGTCAATACAGCTATCAGGGAGGTTGATCATGATGCTCACATTAGGTCTGTTTGTCTTCCAGCTCCAGACCCTGCCTTATCAGAACATGCAGCGCAACGTGGAATACCGCTGGCCGTCAAACAGCCGCGTAGGTCAGCGTCCGGCGTTGCAGTTCTTAGGCATTGAAGAGGAAAAAATCACCCTGTCGGGGGAGTTGATGCCGGAAATCACCGGCGGCACGCTGTCATTACTGATGCTGGAAACCATGGCCGATCAGGGGCGCGCGTGGCCGCTGATTGAGGGCAGCGGCACCATTTACGGGGTGTTTGTGGTGAACAGTATCAGTCAGACAAAAACCGACTTTTTCCCCGATGGCCGCGCCCGGCGCATTGAATTTACCGTGACGCTGACCCGCGTGGACTCGTCGCTGTCGGCCATGCTGGGCGATTTACGCCAGCAGGCCGAGGGCTTGATCGGCAGCGCCGGAGCGCTTGCCAATAAGGCGCAATCCGCCATCGGGGGATTATTCGCATGATTAACCCGTTAACGGTGCGCGCAGGCAGTAAGACCGCCCCCGCGTACCTGCTGCGCCTGAATGAGCAGGACATTACTACCATCATCAGCCCACGTCTGCTATCGCTGAACCTGACCGATAACCGGGGCTTTGAGGCCGACCAACTCGACATCGAGCTGGACGACAGCGACGGGCAGGTACAGTTGCCCCGCCGGGGCGCGGTGCTGTCGGTGTTTTTAGGCTGGCAGGGCGAAGCGCTGATCGGCAAAGGCGATTTCACCGTGGACGAAATCGAACACCGGGGCGCACCGGACACCGTGACTATCCGGGCGCGCAGCGCGGATTTTCGCGGGTCGCTCAACTCACGCCGGGAACTGTCGTACCACGACACCACGCTGGGGGCGATTGTGGCGCAGGTGGCAACGCGCAATAACCTTGTACCGATGCTGGCTGACGGGTTCGCCGGGATAAAAATCCCGCATATCGACCAGACGCAGGAAACCGACGCGGTGTTTATTACCCGGCTGGCTGAGCGCAACGGCGCGATTGCTGCCATCAAAGCCGGGCGTTTGCTGTTTATCCGCCCCGGAACAGGAAAGACAGCCAGCGGTAAACCCATCCCGCAACAGGTAATTGAACGCAGTGACGGCGATCGGCACAGCTTTAGCCTGGCTGATCGGGGAGCCTATACGGGGGTGACGGCAAGCTGGCTGCACACCAAAGAGCCAAAGCCGAAGAAACCTAAAAAGGTCAAGGTACAGCGCAAAGTGTTACTGCACCAAGGGCCACAACCCACCCATCCCAAAGCGAAGAAAACAACAAAGGTGCCAGAGGCGCGGGAAGGTAACTACATGGTCGGCACTGATGAAAATGTGCTGGAACTGACCACGGTATTTTCTACTCAAGCACAGGCCATGCGTGCAGCACAGGCGAAATGGGACAAATTACAGCGTGGTGTCGCTGAGTTCTCTATCGCGCTGGCAATGGGGCGCGCTGACCTGTTCCCCGAAACCCCGGTTCAGGTCAGCGGCTTCAAGCAGGTGATCGACGAACAGCCGTGGACAATATCAAAAGTGACGCACGCCCTGAGCAACGGCGGCTATACCACGCAGTTGGAGCTGGAAGTGTTGTTGTCGGATGGGGAGTTTGATGCTGAGTAGGGATTCAATTTCGAATTATATATTCGCAAATGCAAATTTGGTGATAAAATAATAACCACTGAATGCCCCATTGAGGTGACAACATTATGATGCATTGTCCATTATGCTTACATGCAGCACATGCCCGATCTAGTCGCTACCTAAGCCCCAAAACCAAAGAACGCTATCACCAGTGCACAAATATCAATTGCGGTTGCACGTTCAAGTCGATGGAGACTATCTCGGATATGATCATGACGCCGGGGGCGGTTAATCCCGCGCCGCCACATCCGACGCGCTCGAACCAAGGTACACTCTGGTTATAGTCTAATCGCTGCGCATTATCTTCCTTTCCCACCGCCCGGTGGGTTTTTCATATTTAACCTGTTTGAAAACAAGACCAATAAACATTTATACTGTTTTTATATACAGTTATGTTGTGTGTATTTGTCTTGGATTCTAGCGATGAGCATCAGAAAACTACCATCTGGAAAATGGCTATTTGAGTATTATCCCAATGGCCGGGATGGCAAGCGTGTTAGGAAGCAATTTACCACCAAAGGGGAGGCCGTTTCCTATGAGCAGTACATGGAGGAACAAGCAAAATCCAAGCCGTGGTTGGGGGAAAAAGAAGACCGGCGGAAGCTCAGCGAGTTGATTGATCTCTGGTACAAGCTGCACGGCTGCTCCCTCAATGATAAAAAAGGTCGCTTAGGTAAACTCAATATTATCTGTAGTGGGTTAGGCGATCCAATAGCTGCATCACTGACGGCAAAGGATTGGGCGCATTACCGTGACCAGCGACTGCAGGGCGCTATCGATAATGGCTACAGCACCAGTCTGGAAACGCGCAAAGTATCTACCGGCACAATCAATTGCGAACACGCTTTTTTACGTGCGGTGTTTAATGAACTGAAAAGGTTAGGGGAGTGGAGCCTGCCTAACCCGCTGGAGAACATACGCGAGTTTGACCAGCCCGAGCGCGAAATGGCCTGGCTGACGCCAGATCAGATTACGCGTTTATTAACCGCCTGTGCTAAACACGGTAATGACGAATTGACCCTGATTGTCCGTGTCTGCTTGTCTACCGGCGCGCGCTGGAATGAAGTAGCGAAGCTCAAGGCCTCGCAGTTGTCCCCGTATAAAATCACCTTCATTAACACCAAGGGCAAAAAGAACCGTACCGTACCGATCACCGAGCCGTTATATCAGGAATTAATTGCGCGTGAGGGCAAGGCATTCCAGCCCTGCTATAAACAGTTCTACCGTGTAACGCGTTTGGCTGGGATTGAATTACCCGAAGGGCAAATGACCCATGTGTTACGCCACACTTTCGCCAGCCATTTTATGATGAACGGCGGTAACATCATCGTATTGCAGCGCATTCTCGGTCATTCCGATATCCGCATAACGATGCGTTACGCTCACTTTGCGCCAGACCATCTGGACGATGCGATCCACCTGAATCCATTGGCGAAAACCAGTGGCGACAAAGTGGCGGCATAAGATGTAAATGGATGATATGGAGTAGAACAGGAGAGGGGATAAGTGGCTGATTTTAATGTAAGTGATTGTATTTAAACTACTTCCAAAAAAAGACCGAATACGATTCCTGTATTCGGTCTAGGGAAATGGCTCTTGGGAGAGAGCCTTGCGCTAAAAGTTGGCATTTGTGCAAGCTGAATCAGCCTTGCCCTTTAAAGGGTAGCCAACTTCTCACTGATTACCAGTGTTGCAGCGGAGTTCGTTTCATAACTGGAACAGCTTTCACACCTTGAAATAACGCATTATTATCCATGCATTAACATGTGGCTGAAATGTAGTCAGTTTTTAAATCACCCTGCGGCGCAGAGCTGTTCACCGCGTTCAATAAAAGGCTGTAAATCTTTCTTCTTGCCCGGTGCTGTTGGGTCGTCAAGCCAGATGACATCGATCGGTTGTGCATTAACGTGGCCGTTTTTCATCTGGGCCTGGGCGGCCGCGTTTAGTGGGTATTGCATCAGCGTGCCGGTGTTCAACGCAAAAACCGCGTTACCCGGGCGGCAAATCAACTGGACCTCTTCACGAGTAAACGCCCAACGCTCGCCATATTGCTGGCGGCTTAACGTCACCAACTGGGCGGCGGCAACGGCATCAGCGCCAAGCGTGGCAAGGGTTAGCGCTAAAACGATCTTTTTCATCGTGGCATCTCTGTGCTAAGCCAATAACGCAGCAAAATTACCTATCGTTAATCAGCGAGTTACATAAATGAATTCGAATGCGATCATAAGGGCTGTGCGCGGTGAAGTCGAGTCATGGATAGCACTGACGTGATGGTCATCGTTGATATTCTGATTGAATCCCAGATAAAAATCTGCGCATGCTAAACAATATCACCTAACCATAGAGGACGTTGTCATGGCTGATTCTCCGGCACTCTCCATCGGTTTTCTCCTTTTTCCCGGTGTCACTCAATTGGATCTGACCGGGCCTTACGAGGTATTTGTGCGCGCGCCGGGTGCGCAGGTGTACTTGATTTGGAAAGATATTGTGCCGGTTAATTCCGATCGTGGACTGGCTATTCTGCCTACCGTTACCCTTGCTGAGTGCCCGGCACTAGACGTTATCTGTGTGCCGGGTGGACCCGGACAGATTGATCTGATGGAAGATAATGAGGTGTTGGACTTCCTGCGCCAAAAAGCGAAGGAGGTTAAACTGGTTACCTCGGTTTGTACCGGATCGCTGGTGTTGGGGGCTGCGGGCTTACTGCAAGGCTATAAGGCAACCACCCACTGGGGTTCGCTCGATCAGTTGGCGTTGCTGGGGGCTCAACCGGTTGAGGAGCGTGTTGTGCACGACGGGAATCGTATTAGTGGTGCTGGCGTGACCTCAGGGATCGATTTCGCACTAACCGTGGTAGCAGGACTGTACGGCGAAGCGGTTGCACAGGAGATTCAGCTACAGCTGGAGTACGATCCTGCGCCGCCGTTTAACTCGGGTTCGCCGCGAACCGCTGCGCCGGAGCTGCTTCAGGCGGTACGTCTCAAGCAGTCCGCGTTTGTTGAAAAGCGCAGGCAAGCAACGCAACGCGCTGCGGCAAAATTATAGGTCTTTCACATCAGGGCGACAAAGCGCCCTGATGTTCACCTCATCAACTATCCGCGCCCACCGTGTCCGCCATAGCCAGGGCCGCCGCCACCTCCACCCGGCCCCATCGGCCCTTGCATCGGACCTCCGCCGCCATGACCACCGCCGGGACCCGGCCATATGCATCCGCTTAAGGATGTGGTGATGGCAATCGCCATTAATACGCAGAGCATTTTTTTCATGATTCACCTCTCAGTAGACGGAGAGATTTTGCGTGGTGGTCATAAAAAGCGAAATAGGGCTAAGGCGGATTTTCGATTTTTTAACGCTTGGTAAATATCTCGATACGACTTGCCTGATATCACAGAATTTTACGAGAAAAGCTACGATTCCATCACCGCCGAGAATGGTTATTGGCAATGGTAAATGGTGTATTCGTTTTTTTCTGGATTGATAATACAGAAGCGGTTACCGGAAAGGCGCTGCGCCAGATAACCTTCTTTGGTGACGGCAGAAGGCACATAACGTGAGCTGTCAGCCGAGTATAACAGGCCGCTTTCAATGTGCTGTTTGGGCATCAGCACGCTAAACGCCACGGTGTTATCGATAATCACGGCCGAGGTCATGCCAATCGGATGACCCGGTAGCGTTTTCACCTCACCCTGACAGTTCATGCCTTGTGGTGAGGAACAACCCGCTGTAATCAACAGCAGGAGAGAAAAGGGGGCGATGGTGCGGTAGCTCATGGCGATCCTTGGGTGATCACGGTGTACTTTCCCAATTATAGCGCAGTCAGGCATGGCGCTGAGGGGGCGAATCGTGCTGCAAACAAGAGGCTACGGTTTTGATCTTGATTAACGCAATGGTGCGCCGGGTGCGATGAGGCATTTAATCCCTGCGCGTTCAGCAGTAGGATAATGAGGCAAACACAATAATCATCTATACCCGTCATACTTCAAATTGCAGATGCGTTGGCTGCGTTCGCTCACCCGAATCACTTACTTGTGTAAGCTCATCGGAATTCGCTCACTTGCCGCCTTCCTGCAACTCGAATTATTTAGGGTATATAACTCCCTATTTTTCATGATATTAGAAAATCTGATGTCTGGAATTGGAAGGGAAATAATTAAGGAAATTGTCCTATGCTAATCTCCGAGCGTCAGCTTCGAGACGTTACGCGCCTTTTATTGCAAAAGGCAGGCTCACAGGCTGATGAGGCGCGCTGTGTTTCCGATCATCTGGTGAATGCCAACCTCAAAGGCCATGATAGTCACGGTGCCGGAATGTTGCCGCACTATGTGTCGTTTATCGCGAAAGGGATCATGCATCCTAATACGCCGGTGCGTTTGCTGCGTGATGGGGGGGCGGTATTGCAGTTCATCGGCGATCGTGGTTTTGGTCAGCGCACCGGCAAAGAAGCGATGGATCAGGCGATTGCCAGAGCAAAAACTACCGGCGTGTGCCTGATGACGCTGGCCTCCACATGCCACCTCGGGCGGATTGGCACTTACGGTGAAATGGCGGCAGACGCGGGTATGGTGGCGATTCATTTTGTCAACGTGAACGATTTGGATCCGATTGTGGCACCCTGGTGCGGCCGTGAGGCGCGTTTTGGCACCAACCCCATCTGCATTGCCTTTCCTAAAAGTGAACATAACCCACCGTTTGTGCTTGATTTTGCCACCAGCATTGTGGCGTTGGGAAAAACGCGTGTGGCCTATCTGGCGGGCAAAACGTTTGATGAAGAGGTGATGCTCGACAGCGAAGGCGTTTCTACCAACGATCCCAAAGTGATGTGGCAAGATGAAAAACAGGGCGCGCTAAAACCTATTGCACGCCATAAAGGCGGCGGGTTGGTGCTGGCGGCTGAGATGCTGGCGGGGCTGCTTTCCGGTGGCGGTACTATCCAACCGGAAAACGAACGTAAAGGGTCGATCATGAATAATATGACCACGATTGTTATCGACCCGGCAGCAATGGTCTCGATGGACTGGCTGCAAAAAGAGTATGACGCCATGCTGGACTATGTGCGGACCTGCCCGGCGGCGGATGCTGAACATCCGGTGTTGATTGCCGGTGAACCGGAACGTATTGCCAGTGCGAAACGTCAGGCAAACGGGATTACACTTTCCGATCAGGAGTGGGCCAATATCGTTGCTGCGGGTGTGTCGTTAGGCATGACGGAGCAGGATTTTGCTGTCATTTGATATTCGCACCATGACGCGTATGTCTGTTTGGCATACGCGTCAAAACTCGGCGCGTTCATGGGCAGGGATCCAATAGCCGTCGATAAAATCCTCTATCGGAAAACATCCCGCCCGTCGTAAATGTTGCTCGTCCATCGCACTCAGGCACTGCGCTTCGTTTAGGTAGGCATCAATGACCAAATTTTCGCAGCCGTGGCCGAGATAACAGATAAAGACAACCAGTGCGTACATAGGCGTTTACTCTCCCAGTCAGTGGCAGTAGCCCTAGCGAGAGTGTAGATGAAAATGAAGCACTGGGCGTTAAACTAACCCTGTTTAACGTGCTGCGTGCAGGCACCATCACGTACCAGCTCGCGTGGGAGATTGTTTTTTATACGGCTGCCGATGCGTTTGGTCAATCCTATCGGCGTGTGCTGATAGGTAAGCACCATCTCATCGCCGGTAGGGAGTTCGTCGGGATAACTGTCTCGCCCCTGATACCATTCACAAGCAAGCTGGTCGCTGAGTGCATAAGCGTGCGGTGCCTGTGCATCTGCCAGCGCAACGATGGCCTCGTGCTGCCAGCGAAAACCTTTGGCATAGCGTTCCGCCAGTTTAAGGCCGATGCGCGAGAAACGTATCTTGCCAAACAGCGCACTGAGTGCAGAGGGAAACAGCCAAATTTCATTGTCACGCTGCCAGAGTTGCTGCTGCTCTGGGTCCCAGACCAGGCCCGCCTGATTGGCTGACAGCGTCAGCGCGTGTTTGTCTTTGCCGGATAATGGAGCAAAGGGGAACTTGCCTACGTTATAACGCGGTGCGGGTAATGGGGCGATGGTCGCGGTTTTGCGCAACCGTGCGACAAAGAAACCTTCACTGTCGTAAATTTGCGGGAACACGTGGAGATATCCCTCCTCAGTCAGCGCATCAGCTGCGCCGAGGAAGAGATCGCCCAACGCATCAATCGCACAAGCCTGAGGGAATGCATCAAGAAGATGCTGGCACACCTGCTGATTTTCCTGAGCGTTGAGCGTGCAGGTTGAATAAATCAGCACCCCGCCGGGTTTTAACGCATGAAACGCACTGACGATCAGTTCCTTCTGGGTTTGCGCCAGCTCAGCCATACTTTCCGGTGACCAGTGGCGCATAGCATCGGGGTCTTTGCGTACCACCCCTTCGCCGGAACACGGCGCATCAAGCAGAATAGCGTCGAACGTTTCAGGCAGGGCTGCGCCAAACACACGGCCATCGAAGTGCGTCAGCGCATTATTGTGTACGCCGCAGCGGCTGATGTTGGCATGTAGTACCTTCACCCGGCTGGCCGAGTATTCGTTAGCCACGATCCCACCGCTATTGCCTAAGCGTGCGGCAATTTGTGTGGTTTTCGAACCCGGCGCAGCGGCCACGTCCAGCACCAAGGGCGACGGGGTGGCCTCACGCGACAATAACGTGCTTTCTTGCGCGTAAAACAATGCGCTGACGGGCAGCATTGAGCTGGATTCCTGCAAATAAAACAGCCCGCTCAAATGGCCAACCGTATTGCCCAATCGCAGTTGTGTTTCATCTGGGCTGAACACCCAAAATCCTTCTTTGCACCAGGGGATTGGCGCTAATTGCCAGCCCCAACGCTCCGCCAGTGCTAAAAAGTCCTCCACGCTAATCTTCAACGTGTTAACGCGCAGACTGCGTCTTAGCGGACGCTGACAGGCTGCAATGAATTCATCAAGGGACAAATGCGCAGGCATGATGTCTTGAATCGCCTCGAGAAATGCGGAGGGCAAAGAAGGAGAGAGGGGTTTCACCACGGTGGTAATATCTCGTTACAATAACAGAAAAGTGCGGGTAATAGTCTGATAGTGTAACACGGCACGTGGCTGCCGTCGCTCGTCACGCGACGGCAGGATCAACGCAGGCTATTCAGGAATGGCTGTGCCCCATTCGCGCCACTCTTTGGGCTCTTGCCCTAACAGCAGAAAATGCTTACCGGGTGTGGCAATTGGCGCTAAGGGAATTGCAGGTGGGGTAGCAAAGGCAATGCCGCCGCGAATAAATTGCTGGAAGGTACCGGTTTTCAGCAAACCACCGCCCAAGCCAAATTCCAGATTGTAGCCGGATGCCAGCCAAAATACCGAGTTACTGCGTACCAGATGCTGGTGTCGCTTGCTGATACGCAGTGCCACCATCACCCTGTCGGACAGCGGCCCCAGAGACAGGCCCGTAACCGTTCCTACCTCAACGCCGCGAAACAGCACCGGGGTTCCCACTTGCAACGCACCGGCTTCTGGCGCATCGACCACAATATTCAGCCCATCCTGATAACGGGAGTCAGAAATGGTCGCCTGTTGCAGCTCGAATTGGCGCTGTTGCGCACCGTTGCCTGGCTCGACATTAATGTAGGGTTGGAGCAAGGTTTCCAGATGATCGACGCCTGCTGCTGAGATTTGTGGCGTCACCACTGAAAAGCGCGTGCCGGCGCGAGCAAAGGCGTTGACGTACTCCGGGTAGAGCACCGCTTGCGCCAAGACATCGTTGCGCTGTTCCGCCAGTTTAAGGGAATCCAATCGACCAATTTCAATACCGAGGTAACGAATCGGCATGCCAGCAGAGAGGGAACTGGCGTCATAAGTGCGCAATTCGATACGGCTACCGATCGCGCGTGCAGCGGTTTCTGTGTTATACAGCAGCCGCTTTCCCCCTTTGGTTTCGGGAGCACCTTCGAGATTGTCGAAGCTGATGGCACCTTTGATTGCCCGGTTGAGCGGCGCAGCCTGAACCGTCAAGCCGGAGGTACTCAGTTGCACGCGGGCACCGCCCTCGGCCCAGAATACGCTGCGCTCGGTCAGCAGTTTGCGGTATTCCGGATGCAGGTAAACCTGGACTTCGAAGGTTTCCGCTCCGGGACGAATACGCATGATTTCGCCGACCTGAAACTTGCGGTATAACACCACCGAGCCTTCCTGGATGTCCGGCAGGCTCTCGGTAACCAGCGTTAAGGTTGGGCTGGGCGTGTTGCCTTTAATGCCCTCCTGAGCATTATCCTGATCGCTAAACAGGGTATAACGCGCCAACGGTTCACCCCGCGTGCCGGGTAACACCATCACACCGCCGCTGAGCCACTCCTGCGGGCTTGCTCCGATCATTTGCACGCCTTCCAATCCCAGCTTGACGTTCAGCCTGCTGTTGACGATAAAGGTGCTGTCTTTGTGCAGCAGCGCGCGATATTCGGGTTCAATGGTGACATCGAAGGTAACGCCTTTTTCGGTCAACGTGCGCAGAATGATCTGCCCGACCTGTACGCCGTGCAGCAGAACAGGTTGCCCGACATCAATGCCATAGCTTTGTGCGGCAGACAACTGAACAGTCAGCGTATCGGGGCGTAATGCCTGCGTGCCATCAATCAGTGGGAATGTCTGGCGCGGCTCACCGTCACCGGGAATCAATGTCAGCGTTGGGCCCGTGAGCAAGCGGGAAAGGTTAAGGTCGTTCAGGGTCAGCCGTGGTTTGGTCAGTTCAATGCGCGTGCCTTCCCGCATCAGCGGCACGACAGAGGGGTCGATAATCAACTGTCCGGTGACATTACCGTTGCTGGGGTCTAGCACCAGCTTTTGTACACTGCCCACTTCCAACCCCTGATACAGTAGCGGGGTCTGCCCGGCTTTCAGCATATTGGCGGAGGGAAGCGTTAAGGTAATCGCCACCCCGCGCTGGCTTTGGGCCAAATTAGGGTAGAGTCGGTAAGCTTGTTCTGCACTGGCGTTGTCGCTCCCATCCGGTGAATCAAACGCGATAGCACCATTGACCAGCGCCGCCAGACTTTGCATCTCCACTTTGGCACCGCCCGGGCTGATATCTGCCTTAATGCCGGACACGTTCCAAAAACGGCTCTCTTTTTTAATTAAATGGGTGAAGCGGCGCTCAATCAGAACATCAACCGTCACGCCCTTATTATCTGGGGTTACGGTGTAATCGTACACTTTTCCGACGGGGATCTTACGGTAATACACCAGCGAGCCCGCGTTGAGCGATCCTAAATCATCGGCATGAAGATGGACCAGCAACTCCCCGCTGTTAACCCGGTATTTCGGCTGGGTATCCAGCGCAGAGAAGTGTGCCTGCGGCTCGCCGGGGCCGGGCATCATACCGATATAATTACCGCCAACCAGGGCGTCAAGGCCGGAAACGCCCGCCAACGAGGCTTTGGGGGTGACCAACCAGAATTGCGTCCCGCTGCGCAACGCCTCTTTCATGTCGCTTTTAATGCTGGCTTCCACCTGGATGGTGCGTAGGTCTTCACTCAGCGAGATGTTTTGTACGGTCCCGATTTCAACGCCTTGATAACGCACCGGAGTTCTGCCAGCCACGATGCCGTCAGCAGAGATAAAATCAATGGTGACCGTGGTGCCGCGCTCTTGCTGGTTGGTGTAGAGCAACCAGCCGGCAATCAGCAGTGCAATAAAGGGCAGCAGCCAGAACGGCGATATACGACGCTTATGCTTGATCGCGGTTTGTGTTGACTCGGGTGTTGTTGAATCGTGTTCCATGGGTATCCCACATTAATCGGCTATCCAGCCATTCCGCAGCGAGAATGGTCAAAATAACGGCCGCACCGAAATAGAAGGCCGCTGGGCCTAAGGTAAAAGCCAACAGTTGGTCGCGGTTTACCAGCGACATCATCAAGGCGATGACGAACAGATCCAACATTGACCAGCGGCCAATCCAGATCATGGCACGTAACAGGCGCATGCGCGTCATGATAGCGCGTTGTGTGCGCAAATGTATGCTCAACAGCAAGATGCTCAGCACGATAACCTTGGTGAAAGGCACCAGTATACTGGCGATAAAAACCACTGTCGCAACAGGCACATTGCCGTTTGCCAGCGAGATAATGCCTGACAGGATGGTGTCCTCTTTGCGCGCACCATTGACGTAGAGAATCGAGATGGGCAGCAGGTTGGCGGGCACCAGAAATACGATGGCGCTGATCAATGCCGCCCAGGATTTTTGCAGGCTGTGGCGCCGACGTGCTCGCAGCGGGGTATGGCAGCGCGGGCAGCGCCCCCGGGTGTCCGGCGCGCTGGTAAAATGGCAGGCCAGACACAGGCGATAACGTTCCGGGTTGATCACCGGATGCAGTCGTGGGTAGAAACGCAACCAGAGCTGATCCGGATTGAGGTGAATCAAGGTTAACAGACTCAGCAGGGTCAAGGTGAGATAGGCCACCAGGCCGTGGCCTGTCTCAATATCGGAAAACTCGCGGATTTTGATGGCCGCAACGGCCAGTCCGACCAGATAAATATCCAGCATCATCCAGGCTTTCAATTTTTCCAATAACAGCAGAATAGGCCGCAGATTCATACCTATGCGCGGGGCAAAAAAGAGATACAGCAGGGAAGCCATTAGCGTAACCGGTACGCCTACGGTACAGAACGCTACTATACTGGCGGTAACCGGGTGTCCTTGTTTGGTCATCTGCCAGATGCCTTCAAACAGGCTGGCATTGATCGCGACACCCAGCAGTCGGATGTCAAGCAGGGGGGCGGTATAGGCGAAAGGCATTAACAGCAACATCGCCGTGGCCATCGCCGCCAGTCGCGTCATTGACCAATCAAGCCCGGAGCCGACGCGGGTGGCGCACTGTGGGCAGGTGGCATATTCCCCTTTGCGCATTGCCGGAAGCAGAAACAGCATGTCGCAGCCATGGCAACGGTGATAGCGCCCATAGGCAACGCGAGAGCGTGCCTGGGTAACGGGCGGGCGCGGAGCGCTGTGCGTGGCAGAACCCACTATGCTGTATATTCTCATTACGCCGGATTGCGCTGTGAAGGTCGCCAGCATCATAGCCTACTTCCGGGGTGCACGGTAATTGAATGTGTATACCCGTCATACTTCAAGCTACAGATGCGTTGGCTGCGCTCATTATTCGGCCCATCCCTAGGCCTAACCTCTTACGAGGCCGCCGCAAGCGCTGTTCAAAACGTAAACGTTCTGTCCTGCAACTCGAATTATTTAGGGTATAGGGCCGGTTTCAGGAAAATCAGATGCCAGGGCAGGTAAATGAAATGTGCGCAATACGCTGACGAAGCGAATGGTGTTGTGGCATGCTGTGCAGTATGTCTCAATTCATCCTGTCACGTTTATGTGAATAAAAACGCAAAAGCGTATATCCTTCTTCTCTTGTGGGAGACCTTGCTACTGTTGTCAGGCAGGGGGAGTGACGTTGTGGGATGATGCCCCTGAGTTATCGATGCTTATTGCGTCAATCGGTTAGGGGTGGCGTACTTCGGTATTTGGAAAAACTGAATTATTATTTATGAACAAACCATCATTTTATAGGGATCTTGTCAGCGATCTTACCGCACTGATTACGGGTGAACGCCGCTTTATCACTATTTTGGCCAACAGCAGTGCGCTTTTGTTTGAGCGCCTGGAGGGCGTCAATTGGGCGGGTTTTTATCTTCTGGATGATGACACGCTGTTTCTTGGGCCATTTCAGGGCCGTGTTGCCTGTGTGCGCATTCCTGCGGGCAAAGGCGTTTGTGGGCGCGCGGTTGCGGAGAACCGCATTCAACGTGTCGATGATGTGCATGCTTTTCCTGGTCACATCGCCTGCGATGCCGCCAGTAATGCCGAGATCGTGTTGCCGCTTTCTGTCAACGGCCAACTGATTGGCGTGCTGGACATTGATAGCACGTCCTATGCGCGTTTTGACGCGGAAGACGAAGAAGGTCTTAACGCGCTGGTTGCCGTGCTCTGCGCACAATTGCAACAGAGCGATGTGCTGATTTTTATCAATTCTCTCACGCAGAGAGAAGGATAACGTAGCAATTGCTGATGGCGTCATTATAATGTCGCCTGTTCATGCCTGCGCTGGTTGGCAAACCCGTTGTAATCAGGAAATTTCATGGAAAATCAACCTAAGTTGAACAGTAGTAAAGATGTCATTGCCTTTTTGGCAGAACGGTTTCCGCTTTGTTTCACCACTGAAGGTGACACTCGGCCTTTAAAAATCGGTATTTTTCAGGATCTTGTCACGCGAGTGTCAGAGACTGACAGTGTGAGTAAAACGCAATTGCGTTCTGCATTGCGCCTTTATACCTCCAGTTGGCGTTACCTGTATGGCATCAAGCTGGGTGCGCAACGTGTGGATCTGGATGGCAATCCGTGCGGTGAATTAGAACAGCAGCATGTCGATCACGCTCGCAAGCAGTTGGAAGAAGCGAAAGCGCGTGTTCAGGCGCAGCGAGCTGAGCAGCAAGCGAAACGTCGCGCCGCAGGTGAAACTACCGATCAACCTGCGCGTCAGCGTAAACCGGCCCCGCGCCGCGAACGCCCAGCAGCCGACGGTGCTCCGCGTCAACCTCGTGCCACCGCGCCGCGTGCTTCTGCGCCTCGCCAGCCCAAAGCGGCTACCGAGCGTGCGCCGCAACCGCAGCGTGTTAACGTGACGGATATTACTGCACTGAAAATTGGTCAAGAGATCAAAGTCAGAGCGGGTAAAGACGCCATGGACGCTACGGTGCTTGAGATTGCCAAAGGTGAAGTTCGGGTTCAACTGGCTTCCGGCTTGGCGATGATTGTACGCGCAGAACACTTGCAGTTCTGATACGGAGGGCCAACCAGGGCATGAACACATTAATCCGAATGACGGTGCTTGCTGCCGCATTGCTCGCAGGCGTGAGCGTAGCGAAAGAAGCCCCGGTCTCGCGCAGTGAAGCGATTGCACGCAGTGAGATGATAACGCGTGCAGATCAGATTCCTCAACTGCACCAGGAACTTCAGCATGCCACCGAGAGCGATCGCATCACTCTGCGTTTCTTACGCTCCCACTATCGGCAGATAGCGCTCGATGAACAATTTTCCGAGAAAATTTTCAACCGCTATCTCAACATGCTGGACTACAGCCATAACGTGCTGTTGGTCTCCGATATCGCCGAATTTGCCAATCAAAAAGGGCAGTTGGGCGAAGATCTGAAAGGCGGCAAACTGGACGTGCCCTATGCGCTCTACAATCTGGCGCAAAAACGCCGCTTCGAGCGCTTGCAATATGCCCTCTCCGTATTAGAGAAACCCATTGATCTCACAGGAACCGACACCATTGAGTTGGATCGCAGCAAATCGCCGTGGCCGCAAAATGTCGGTGAACTGAATCGCCTGTGGGATGCCAAAGTAAAATTTGACTGGCTGACGTTAAAACTCACCGGTAAAGATGACAAAGAGATCAAAGAAACGCTCACCAAGCGTTATCAATTTGCCATCCGTCGTCTGGCGCAGAGCAACAGTGAAGATGTTTTCCAACTGGTGATGAATGCGTTTGCGCGAGAAATGGATCCCCACACCAGTTATTTATCACCGCGCAATACGGAACAGTTTAACACCGACATGAGCCTTTCTCTGGAGGGCATCGGTGCGGTGTTGCAGATGGATGATGATTACACGGTCATCAACTCCATGGTTGCAGGCGGTCCGGCGGCAAAAAGCAAAAGTATCACCGTGGGCGATCGTATTGTCGGCGTCGGACAAAACGGCAAACCGATGGTAGAAGTGATCGGTTGGCGACTTGATGACGTGGTGGCGTTGATTAAAGGCCCCAAAGGCAGCAAAGTGCGGCTTGAAATCTTGCCCGGTGGCAAAGGGACTAAAACCAAAACCGTTACTTTGACCCGTGAGCGCATTCGTTTGGAAGACCGCGCGGTGAAAATGTCGGTTAAAACCGTGGACAAAGAGACCATCGGGGTGCTGGATATTCCCAGTTTTTACGTGGGCTTGACGGATGACGTCAAAGTGCAACTGCAAAAGCTGGAAAAACAAAATGTGAGCAGCATTGTGATCGACCTGCGTGGCAACGGCGGTGGTGCGCTGACTGAAGCGGTAGGGCTTTCAGGTCTGTTCATTCCCAGCGGCCCTGTGGTGCAAATCCGTGACAACAACGGAAAGGTGCGTGAAGACAGCGATACCGATGGCGTGGTGTATTATAAAGGACCGTTAGTGGTACTGGTCGATCGTTTCAGTGCGTCGGCATCAGAGATTTTCGCTGCTGCCATGCAGGACTATGGTCGTGCATTGATTGTGGGTGAGCCGACCTTTGGTAAAGGCACGGTGCAACAGTATCGCTCTTTGAACCGTATTTACGATCAGATGCTGCATCCAGCGTGGCCGGGATTAGGTTCCGTCTCCTACACCATTCAGAAATTCTACCGTATTGATGGCGGCAGCACGCAGTTACGCGGCGTCACGCCGGATATCCTGATGCCAACAGGCACAGAAGCGGTTGAAACCGGTGAGAAATTTGAAGATAACGCCTTGGTCTGGGACAGCATCAATGCGGCACGCTATGGCAAGCTGGGGGATCTGAAACCCTATATCAGTGCGTTGAAAGAGCAGCACCAGTCACGAATTGCCAAAGATCCTGAGTTCCAATATATCATTCAGGACGTTGCCCGTTACAACGCTAATAAAGAGAAACGTAATATCGTTTCCCTTAATTACGCGCAGCGTGAAAAAGAGAATAACGACGATGAAGCATTACGCTTGAATCGTCTTAACGAACGCTTCAAACGCGAAGGTAAAAAGCCGCTGAAATCCGTGGATGATCTACCCAAGGATTATCAGGCTCCGGATGCCTATCTGGAAGAAACGGTGCATATTGCCAGCGATCTGTCACATAGCGTGAAATAATCTCACCCTGTGCAGTAAAGCCCTCTGTCAGCCTAACGGTTGACAGAAGGCTTTTTTTTTTGCATTTTCTGATGTTTTATTCACTGCGTAAGGCGGAATGAGCGATATTTAATTTTTGTTTGATATGCATCAAGTAGACTTATACCCGTGCATTTATTATTGATAATCGTTATTACTTTTGTTTTTTTTCTGAGCATTTACAGCAATTATACCGCGTGAATTCATCCAAGGGTTCTGCGGTTTCTCTTTAAGAGCCCAACTATGACGCCAGGTCTACACACTCTTCTTGATATTCCCCTCAATGTCAGCGCTGTGGTTGCGCGAATTCGTCTCAGCGGTGAGTACCATCAACGTTTAATGGAGTTAGGTATTCGCGTCGGGGGCGAAATTCGGGTTATTCAGCGCGAAGCCAACCAGCCGTTGATGCTGGCTGCGGGCGATGGTCGTATCGCGATTAATTGGGATATGGGCAAGCAGGTTTGGGTGGCACCGCAGGTTACACAAGGTTGATGATATCCGGCAGCAACAGGGTGGCATAACGAGGCGGCAATTCAACGAGGAGTCATATTCATGACAGACGCCGTATTTCCCGTAGGCAGTTCTTGGCGGGTGCAAGGTTATCAAAAAGGATCGGCGGATTACCGCAAGCGCTTGCTGGCGTTAGGGGTTACACCGGGCGTGACTTTCACGGTCACCCGGGTCGCGCCGTTGGGCGATCCTATCGAATTGCGTTTGCGCGGTGCTGCTATCAGCGTGCGCAAGAGTGAAGCACAGATATTGATCCTGGAGCCGTGCTGATTTTCAGGATCTGGCGTTGCCAGGTATGTAGATTACAAAGCATGCCTGCCTGATTAAAGCCCGTTCGCGTAAGGAACTGTTATGGTCTCACATCCCGTCATTGGCGTTGTTGGCAACCCCAATTGTGGCAAAACCACCCTGTTCAACCTGTTGACAGGGGGAAAACAAACGGTGGGGAATTGGCCCGGTGTCACCGTCGAGAAAAAGGTCGGTCAGTTCCTCTACAAAGGCCAACGCTTTACGCTGGTCGATTTGCCCGGCGTATACTCGCTTAACCCGGCTTCAGAAAGCGCGGAGGATGAGCGCGTCGCGCGTGATTATATCCTCTCTGGCGAAGCGCATTTGGTGCTGAACATTCTCGATGCCGCCAATCTTGAGCGTAACCTGTATCTGACGGCGCAGTTGCTGGACATGAACGTGCCCATGATCGTCGCGGTTAACATGATGGACATCGCCTCTTCGCGCAAGCTGGAAATCGATATCGCCGCACTGCAAAATCGGCTAGGTTGCCCGGTTATCCCTATCACCGCCAGCCAAAATAAAGGCATGGATGTGCTGCGCCAGGTTTGTCTGTCTGCGCTAGCGGACATTCGGTCTCCCAACGTTGAAGTGCCTTACGATGCGCCGCTGAAGAATGCTGCCGTGCAAATGGCGTTGCGTTTAACGGATATTCCAAGCGTAACGCATCCGTATTGGTTAGCGCTGCAATTGCTGGAAGGGGATACCACGGTTCGTTCTCGTTTACCTGCGCCGCTGCTGGCAGAGATGGACGCCCAGGTTGCCATGCTCACAGAAACCTATGACGATGAGCTGGATATCTTCCTTGCCGATGGGCGCTATCAGTTTGTCTCCTCCATCGCCAATCAGGTGGTGATTCGACGCAGCAATGTCTCCGCGACGCTCACCGATAAAATTGACCGTGTGGTACTGCATCGCTTTTTCGGCATTCCAATCTTCTTGCTGGTGATGTACTTCATGTTCATCTTCACCATCAAGGTGGGGAGTGCATTTATCGATTTTTTCGATCAGTTTGTTGGTGCGTTATTTGTCGATGGATTAGGGGCGCTGCTGCGCGCTATCAACACGCCAGAGTGGCTGGCGACGCTGATGGCAGATGGCATCGGCGGGGGGATCCAAACGGTCTCCACCTTTATTCCGGTTATCGGCTGCCTCTATCTGTTCCTCTCTTATCTTGAAGATTCCGGGTACATGGCGCGCGCCGCGTTTGTGATGGACCGCTTCATGCGCAGCATTGGGCTACCGGGTAAAGCGTTTGTGCCCTTGATTGTCGGCTTTGGTTGCAATGTGCCTGCCGTCATGGCCACGCGCACCATGGAGAAGCACAGCGATCGCATCGTCACGGTGATGATGGCCCCCTTTATGTCGTGCGGGGCGCGTTTGCCAGTCTATGTGCTGTTTGCGACGGCATTGTTCACCAGCGGGGGGCAGAATCTGGTATTCGGGCTCTATCTGGTGGGTATTTTTGCCGCTATTGCCACCGGCTTTATGCTGAAAAATACTGCGCTACAAGGCGATGCGTCTGCGTTCGTCATGGAGATCCCGCCGTACCATTTGCCGGGACTGCGCAGTGTGTTGATTCGTACCTGGGATCGGCTTAAGGGGTTTATTCTGCGTGCTGGTAAGCTGATTGTGGTGGTCGTCACCGTGCTCAGCTTTTTCAACTCCATGGGCACCGATGGTTCGTTTGGCAATCAGGACAGTGATAAATCAGTGCTTTCCTCCATCGGACAGAAAATGGTTCCCGTGTTCGCGCCGATGGGGATAAAAGCAGAAAACTGGCCTGCCGCTGTCGGTGTTTTCACCGGCATTTTTGCCAAAGAAGCCGTGGTGGGCACACTGGATTCACTGTACGGTGCGATGGCTGACAGCCAGTCAGGTGAACAGGAAGAAGAAACACCGTTTAATCTTGGCGAAAGCGTTGTTGCCGCACTGGCAACCATTCCTGAGAATTTTGCCAAACTCGGTGGTGAACTTCTCGATCCGCTGGGTATCAACGTCGGCGATTTGAGCGATACCGCCGCCGTGGCGGAACAGAACGAGTTCTCTGTCTCATCGCTGGATATCATCGCGCACCTGTTCGATGGACGGTTAGGCGCGGTTGCTTACTTATTGATGGTCTTGTTGTATGTGCCTTGTGTCGCAGCGTTGTCAGCCATCTGGCGCGAAGTGGGCACGGCATGGGCGCTGTTCTGTTTCGTGTGGACGATAGAGCTGGGTTATGGGGCTGCGGTGCTGGTGTATCAGGTGGGTCGGTTTGCTAACCATCCCCTTTATTCTGCCTCTGCCATCGCAGCGGTGCTGGCTGTCTGGACGATCACCGTATTTTTCCTGCGCCGGAATGGCAATCTAAGGCAGCAATCTGCGGTGGTGCGAGCAGCATAAATCCGTAGCCGTGCGAGTCAGGAGGATGAGATGACACTGATTGAACTGCGCAATTTCGTGAAGCAAAGGCAGCGCGTTTCGTTGCAAGAGATCAGCCAACGCTTCCACGTTGAAACCGGCGTGGTTGAAGGCATGATAGCTATCTGGGTCCAAAAGGGAAAAATTAGCAGTCACGAAAATGCCAGTGGCGGCTGTGGCGGCTGCTGTTCTTGCGAGAAAGGGTTGCGGCTTTACTACGAATGGGTAGAGTGACGATTCATCACAAAAGGCTAGCCGCGCTATGCGGCTAGCCTTTTGTGCATTAACGGCCGGCTTTCAACTGTTGAAAATAGTTTTCATACAGCGTGCTGGCGTTGCCAACGTCGTTTTGCCATTCCCCTTTCTCAATGGTCTCTGCGTCAGGGTAGAGCGTCTTGTCATTTGCCACCTCAGCGGGCAGTAATTTTTTCGCTGCCAGATTGGGCGTCGGGTAACCGATGGTTTCAGCAACCTTTGCCGCCACATCCGGGCGTAACAAGAAGTCGATGAGTTTCATGGCACCCTCTTTGTTCTTAGCATTGGCAGGGATCGCCAAACTGTCCATCCAGAAAATGCCACCTTCTTTTGGCCAGATAACGTCGAGCGGTGTTCCTGACTGGCGGGCAACGTAAGCGGAGCCGTTCCAAATCATACCCAGATTGACTTCACCTTCGATAAACGGGTTACCGGGGTTATCGGAGTTGAAAGCCAACACGTTCGGCATCAGCGTCTTTAATTCGTTATACGCCGCTTCGATCTCTTTCGGATCGGTGGTATTGGCTGAGTAACCCAGTTTGCGTAACGCAATTTGGAACACTTCGCGGGCATCATCGGTCAGCAACAGACTGCCCTTATATTTCGCATCCCAAAAATCGCTCCACCCGGTTACCGTTGCCGGATCGATGGCATCGCGATTAATGCCGATAGCGGTGGCCCCCCAGATGTAGGGAATGGAGTATTCGTTGTTCGGATCGAAGGATTTGTGCAGCAGGCTAGGGTCAAGATTGTGGAAATTGCTCAGTTTGCTGGTATCAATCTTTTGCAGCATCCCTTCTTTGCTCATTTTGGACACAAAATAGGTCGACGGTACCACCAAATCATAAGCACCATCCTGATAGGTCTTCAGCTTGGCATACATGCTTTCGTTGGATTCGTAGGTGGAGTAAATCACCTTGATGCCCGTTTCCTTGGTGAACTGTTCGAGTAAACCGGGTGGCACGTACTCCGTCCAGTTGTAGAAATAGATCGTCTTGTTATCCTTCGCATTGGCGGCATTCAGGCTGAGCGCCATGGCGCACGCGGCCAGCAGGTAGGGCAATTTTTTCACAATAAACCTCCTTAACGTCCCAAAGGTTGGAATGATGATTTTTTGGTGCGATCCCGCAATATTAACTGACTGCTAAGCACCAGCAGTAACGATAACAACAGCAAAATGGTGGCCAGCGCGTTGACTTCCGGTGAGACACCCACTTTGACCATGGAATAGATTTTCAGCGGCAAGATTTCATAAGAAGGCCCCGTGACAAAGGACGATACCACCACATCGTCCATGGACAGGGTGAAGCTCAGCAACCAGCCAGCGGCAACGGCAGGCATCGCAAGGGGCAGAATAATCTTGCGTAGTATGATGATTTCACTGGCCCCTAGATCGCGCGCGGCTTCCAGCATTCGAATATCAAAGCCTTTCAAGCGCGAATACACCGTGACCACCACAAACGGCAGGCAGAATGTAATGTGCGAAAACAGTAGCGACCAGAACCCGAGTGAAATCCCGAGCAGCATAAACAGGACCAGCAGGGAGATTGCCATGACGATATCTGGCGACATCATCACCACAAACAGCATACCGCTGACAAAGGGTTTACCGCGAAAGTGATAACGGTAAAGCGCCACGGCGGTGAGCGAACCGATCGCCGTGGCAAACGTGGCCGAAAATACCGCCATCGTCAGTGAATGACTCGCTGCCTGAAGCAGGCTGTCGTTGTTTAACAGCAGGTGATACCACTCAAGGGTGAATCCCTGCCAGTTAATGCCAAAACGCGCCTGATTAAATGAATTCACAATCAGGATCAGGATCGGAATATACAGATAGGCGTAGATCAGGCTCATAAAGCCGCCGCGCAATAAACGTCCCATCATTCCAGGTCCACCTTTTTATTCAATAAACGGGCTGCGCGGTAGTACACAAACAGCATCAGGCCCATCACCAACGTCAGACAAATGCTGGTGGCTGCCCCAAAGGGCCAATCACGAATATTCAAAAACTGGCTTTTTATCACGTTGCCAATCAGCAGGTTTTTCGCACCGCCCATCAGATCAGCAACGAAAAACAGCCCCATCGCGGGCAGCAATACCAGCAGGCAGCCCGCAATGATGCCGGGCATGGTCAGCGGGATCACAATGCGGATGAACGACTGCCACTTGTTGGCCCCCAGATCCCGCGCTGCTTCCAGATACGCGTTGTCGAGTTTTTCAATGCTGGAGTAGAGTGGCAACACCATGAATGGCAGCAGAATATAGACCAGGCCTAGCACCACCGCCTGAGAGGTATACATAATGCGCAGCGGATCGTCGATAATTCCAGTCCATAACAGAAACTCGTTAAGATAGCCTCGTGTGCTCAGGAAGATTTTCAATCCATAGATACGAATCAACGAGTTGGTCCAAAACGGAACAATCAACAGAAACAGCAGTAGCGGGCGTACCTTTTCCGGCAGTCGCGCCAAGATGAAGGCAAAAGGGTAGCCAATCAGCAGGCAGCATAGCGTAGCAATGACTGCCATATTTAGCGAATGCAGCAGCACCGAGGCGTACAAGGGATCGCTCAGCCGCGTATAGTTTTCCAGTGTGAACAGCATGGTGATCAAGTTGGCATCATCGCGCGTCAAAAAGCTGGTGCCAATGATCATCAGGTTAGGGATGAACACAAACAGCATTAGCCAGGCAACGATGATAGTAATGATGATGTTTTGAAAACGTTTACGCGGTGGCTTCATCGTGCAGCACGACCTCCCAGCTCTCTACCCAGGTGATAGCCACCTTTTGGTTGAGCGAGTGGTCGACATCGGGGTCATCTTCATTGAAGAACTCGCTAACCATCACCATTTTTCCGTTCTCCAACTCAATCGTGGAGTCCAGCGTCATGCCCTTATAGTTACGTTCACGCACATAACCGATCATGCCTTCGACTGCGCTGTCGTCATTAATTTCCTCTACGCGCAAATCTTCGGGGCGTAGTAGGACTTTTAACGACTGCCCTGTGCTCACCGGAAAGTTGACAGTGATGGGGCAGGTGCGGCCTTCAACCACCGCCTGTACGCGATTCCCCTGTTCGGAGGTGATTACTGTGGCATCAAAAATGTTGATTTCACCAATAAAGCTGGCAACAAATAAATTGCAGGGTTCTTCGTAGATTTCTCGCGGCGTACCGTCTTGTTCGATTTTGCCATCGCGCATCACCACGATGCGGTCTGACATGGTGAGCGCTTCTTCCTGATCGTGCGTAACAAAGATGAAGGTAATACCCAGCTTACGTTGCAGGGCTTTCAGCTCGTTTTGCATCTGCTTACGCAATTTGTAATCCAGGGCGGAAAGCGATTCATCCAGCAATAATACCTTGGGCTTGTTCACCACAGCGCGGGCAATAGCGACACGCTGTTGCTGCCCGCCGGACAGTTGATGCGGGCGACGCGTTACAAACTCGTCCAATTGAACCATTTTCAAGGCGTCCATGACGCGAGGTGCAATCTCGGCAGACGGGGTTTTCTGCATTTTCAGCCCAAAGGCGACGTTGTCAAATACGCTAAGGTGGGGAAATAGCGCATAGCTCTGAAATACCGTATTGACGTAGCGCTGTTCGGCGGGCTGGTGAGTAATGTCCTGTTGCTCAAGTAAAATGGCACCGTTATCGACATTTTCCAATCCGGCAATCAAACGCAGTACCGTGGTTTTTCCACAGCCGGAAGGGCCAAGAATGGTCAAGAACTCACCGTGATTAATGGTGAGATCGAAATGGGAGATGATGTCTTTGCCATCAAATCCTTTACGTACATCGCGCAGTTCAACAACCGGCACGGATGCGGAAGAACGGTTTTCATTCATGGTGGTCTGGCTCAGTTTCCATCGTTGGCGCATGCATAGTGTGTAAAGCGTTGCATGACCAGGGTTATCACCTTTGCGTGTATAGCATTGTTTGGAGGGGCATTCTACGGGAAACCCCAGTGTACGCCAACTTATACGCGCACGCTTGCGACGAAGAAAGCGCGTTAATCATGGTATGAGCGATTGTGGTGTAAAGCCTAGGCGGAGGGATAAAGAATTGTGAATATTATGTTTTGTTGGTGTTGATGAAATGAGGCTGTGGGGCGAACAAAATAACCGCGTAACGTCCTGGTTTCATGAATCCAATGATTTGTCCTTCCGCAAAAGGCGGTTTTGATGCATTCGGTGGCTAAGATGGTAAAAACTGACCTGACGCAATATTTGCCGGGAAAGCCATCAGCATAATATCCGTCAGGGCTCAGGGGGCTGAAATATGGAAAAATTACTCGATCGTTTTTTAAATTATGTCACTTTTGATACGCAGTCGAAGCCGGGTGTAAGGCATGTGCCGAGCACTGAGGGCCAACTTAAATTGGCGCGTGCCTTACAGCAGGAACTGATAACGCTCGGATTCGATCAGGTTACCCTGAGCGAGCATGGCTGCGTCATGGCGACGCTAGCCTCTAATGTTGCATGGCAAGTGCCTACCATCGGTTTTATTTCTCATATGGATACCTCGCCGGATTACAGTGGGAAAAATGTGAACCCTCAGATCCTGGAAGATTACCGCGGTGGCGATATTGCACTCGGTATTGGGGATGAAATCTTATCGCCCGTGATGTTCCCGGTGCTGCACCAATTGCTGGGTAACACCCTCATCACGACGGACGGCAAAACCCTGCTGGGTGCCGACGATAAAGCCGGTATTGCGGAAATCATTACGGCGATGGTGCGGTTAAAACATCAGCAAACGCCACACGGCACGGTACGTATCGCGTTCACCCCGGATGAAGAGATTGGTAAAGGTGCGCAATTCTTTGATGTTGCTGCCTTTGGTGCGCAGTGGGCTTATACCGTCGATGGCGGTGGTGTTGGCGAACTCGAATTTGAAAACTTCAATGCGGCATCCGTTGGCATCAAGATTGTGGGTAACAACGTTCATCCCGGCAGTGCCAAAGGAGTGATGGTCAACGCGTTAGCACTGGCCGCACGTTACCATCAGGAAGTCCCTGCACAGGAAGTACCGGAGCAGACCGACGGCTATCAAGGTTTCTATCATTTGCACAGCATGAAAGGGACGGTAGAACGTGCCGAAATGCACTACATTGTGCGTGATTTTGAAAAGCATGGTTTTGAACTGCGTAAAAAGACGCTGTTTGATATTGCTGAAAAAGTGGGGCTTGGGCTGCCACCAGATTGCTACATAGAGGTGACCATTACCGACACCTACTACAATATGCGTGAACAGGTTGAACAGCATCCGCACGTGATCAGTTTGGCGCAGCAAGCGATGCGTGATTGCGACATTGAACCTTGTCTTAAGCCTATTCGCGGTGGTACGGATGGCGCTCATCTTTCCTTCCAGGGGTTACCTTGCCCGAATCTGTTTACCGGCGGCTATAACTTCCATGGTAAACATGAATTTATCACGCTGGAAGGCATGGAAAAGGCTGTGTCGGTGATTATGCGCATTGCTGAGTTGACGGCATTGCGCGCAAAAAAATAAAACGAAATACGCAATATTATTATCAATACCTAAAAGTGATTTTAATGCTGGTCGATATGACGACCAGCATTAATTCATTGTTTATTAGCTTTTTTAAATATAGGTAAAAAATGTTTTATAAAGTTGATGGGCTGCTTTTTCTTAGGTAATGGAACGACGACGACGTCTTCATCGAATACGTTGGCGGTAAGCAGTTCTTTAAGCATAACGGCAATCTTTTCTGGCAGTGCTTTACTATGCACTGGCGTTAATGATTTGTTCAGCATGATAGGTTCTAGAAAAACGCTGGTCAGTGAGAAAAGTACCACGCTCTTGTTAAACGTGGAGTTATTATCATCATCTGCATTTTTGTAGGCATCTGAGTACAATTCTAACAACATAGAAAATGATTTTTTTTCTATAGGGTGCATCCGTTTAGTTTCTTGACGCAGTATTTTTTTTGCTTCTTCGGGTTTATTGACCATCTCCTCGGCAACTTCAGCGCGCAGTGCCAACAATTTAGCAAACTCATTGTTGATTATCTTGGTCAAACAGCTCAAAGGCGTTTTTTTCAAATCAAGAGATTTGTCTTTAAAGGCTTGTGATGCAAATTTTAATTCTTCTACGTGGGATGTAGTTCTGAATAATCCATCACTTTTTGCATTTCTGCTTTTTGACTGATCTCTTTGGTAGCTGCTTTTTATTAAGGTGCATATTTCAGCGATTGTATCCTCGCGATACTTTTCGCTTCGGGAGTACATAATGGAAGACGTGGCGTTGGATTGCATCTCTGCGACGCCATTCATTATCGCGTGGGAGAAATCTGTGTCACTGTTACTCACATTTTCTAAATCTGCGCCTGTGAAGTCTGCACCCACCATGCATGCATGATCCAATTTTGCATTTTTTAAGTTAGCACGTGCGAAATCCACACCCCGCAGATCCGCATTGCACAGATTGATACCAGGAAGGCTTTTTTTATAAAAGTCGGCATCATGCAAATCCAGCATCCCGTTTGCTGTGAATGCAATTTTGTTTTCAGGTATAACCCCTCTCATTACGAGCATCTTAGCGGTGTAAAAATTTGAGATAGCGTCATCTTTAAGATAAAAGATTACATCATCTCCGACGTGTGGCCGGATTTCTATTCGAGTGTGGGTATCAACGCATGCAGCTTGAAAGTGATTTTTGGTAATAATGATGCGGTGTTGTAAATGTGAGAATTCAATATGTTTGGGAATATCATAGGAAAAGGAGTCATCATTTTTTTTATTGATTGCTTTAATCATATTGAACGTGAATTTTTCTTTGAACTCCTCATAGTTCTCTCTGAGTTGCTGCTTTATTGAGCCACAGGTCATGCGGTCAATGATCTGCTCAACCGGTCCTCGGGGAGTTAGCGCATCGTTACTGCTGATACCTCGGGATTCGTCAATATAATGAGTGACAAAATCAGAATAGGGGTCTCTGTTTGATACAAAAACATTCATACAATTCCTTTTATGTGTGCATTGAAAGAGTATAAATATTTTATTCTATAGTTTTTTTGTGATTTTTTAATAAGGGGAAAAACGTATTCCTCCACTAGTGCTGACTGGCATTAAAATTAAGATGTATGTTTAACTATTAAAAATGTTTTATTTTACAGTGAAAATGTATTTTTGCGTACCGCTCAGTGTCATGAGCGGTACGCGTATACTTCAAATATCAATCCATGAAATACCAATAGCCGCTGTTAATGAACACCGTCAATTTTGCCAGGAAGGAGGGATCTTCCAATGCTTCGCCCAACACACTGCCTTCAAATGTCAGTTGCTCTGACAGGGCAAGCGCAGCGCTATGATGTGGAGTATCAAGGCACTCGCCATTGACAAAGCACTGACCTGCCACGCAGAGCACGCGCAATCCGTTTAATCGACGTAACGCAGCCCCTTGCTGAAGTAATTCGTAAACTTCACCGGGTTGATACGGCGGTTCCGGCGGAGCAATATCCAACTCATGACGTGATTGCGTAATAAACTCACCAAACCAACGCTGGAAGTGTTCCGGTTGTTGCACCAGATCCTGCATCATTTTTTGCAGTGCATCCAACTCTTGGGGCAATACCGTGGCCGCGTGTTCACGTTCAGGGATATCAGGATCGCTATAACGATAGCTCCCCAACTCACGGGCCAGAACATAATCGGCAAAGCCGCTGACCAGTTCGCGCCCATTAGGTGACCGAAAGCCGACCGAGTAGTTGAGCGAATTTTCCAATGAATAGCCTTCATGGGGAAAGCCGGGCGGGATATAGAGAATATCTCCTGGCGACATTAGCTCATCAATAATCGGCTCGAACGAATCGACCTGGAGAAGATCCGGATGAGGGCAGTGCTGCTTCATGGGGATCTTTTCCCCAACGCGCCAGCGGCGCTGACCGGTTCCCTGAATGATGAAAACGTCATATTGGTCGATATGCGGCCCCACGCCGCCGCCCGGTACAGAGAATGAAATCATCAAATCATCGGTACGCCAGTCGGGAATATGACGAAACGGGCGCATCAGTGCCGCGGAGGCGTCATGCCAATGGTCAACGGCCTGTACCAGCAAGGACCAGTTGTGTTCACCTAAATGGTCAAAGCTGTCGAAAGGACCGTGGCTGACTTGCCATTTGCCTGCATCGTGGCTGACTAAACGGCTGTCAACTTCGTTTTCCATTGCCAGCCCGGCAAGTTCATCGGGCGATATGGGATCGATGAAATCGGTAAAACCCTGTTTGATCACCACAGGGCGTTTTTGCCAGTAATTCGCCATGAAAGATGGCCAATCGAGATTCAGTTGATAATCCATACCATGTGTTCCAACAAAGGGGGGCGGTAAGAGTATAACCATTTCAGCGTCGGAGTTGCAGCACAGAGCGGTTGCACGGTGACAACAAGGCTGAAATTAATCAGGATGTGAATGCTGGCGACCAAAAATAGTTTCAACGCGGGCACCGCCAAGGACACTGTCAGTGATGATAATTTCCCCTTCGTATTGCTCGATAATATCCAGCGCAACGGAGAGTCCAATGCCCTGACCGGGGCGCAGCGTATCCGCCCGTTGACCACGTTGGAAAATCATTTCACGTTGGCTGCGCAGTATGCCGGGGCCATCATCGTCGATCAGCAAATGCAGACGATGGTCCGAATACTGTGCGCTCACTTCAACAAATTCAAGGCTGTATTTGCAGGCGTTGTCGAGCACGTTACCCAGCACTTCCATAAAGTCGTTTTTCTCGCCGACAAAGGTCAATTCCGGGGAAATATCCAAGGTAATGACGACGCCTTTACGTTGATACACTTTGTTCAATGCGGAACACAGGCCATCCAGTAATGCTGGGACGGAGTGCACCTCACGCAGCAACAGATTGTGCTCATAACGCATGCTCGCGCGGTGCAAATAGTAACCTATCTGCTGTGAGATACGGCTGATTTGCGCCAGCATCACCGGTTCTGCCTGCTCGATATGCACTTCTTTATCCGTGCGCAGCGCACGTAATGTGGTTTGTAGCACGGCAAGAGGCGTTTTTAGGCTATGCGTCAGATCTGTTAGTGCCGTGCGGTATTTTTGATAACGCTTACGTTCGTTATTGAGCAGAATATTGAGATTGCGCACCAGACTGTAAAGCTCGCGCGGTGGGTTCTCATCAAGCTGTTCGCGGGTGCCATTTTCCAAATCAGCAACCTGTGCCGCCAGCGTCTTGATCGGGTGCAAGCTCCAGTGGGCGGCGAGCCAGAGCAAAGGCAGCACTAGCAGTAAATTGGCGATAAAAACATAGCTAAACCATTCCCAGACCATATCTGCCTGTTGCAGTTCCTGGGGGATTTTATCAATCACGACAATGGTTAACGCGGGCAGACTTTCCGTGGCCGGGTAAGTATTCACGGCGATGGAGTGGGTGAACGGTGTTTCTTCCACCTTGTTGCTAAAGTGGGTCAGTTTACTGAGGACCTGAGCATCGCCCTTAAGTACTGCGCTGCTGGTCTGGGTGTTGGTATCAAGTTCGTGATAATCGGTTTTTGTCAGCCACTCAGGTTTGATCAAGGCTTCCAGCTCAGGCACTTCGCGTTCGCGCCAGAGAATTTTACCGTTCTGATCGTAAATCAGCACCAGCGTAGGATAGCTGATGTCCATGTCGGACGGCATGGTGACGCTAAGCTGCTGGTCTTTCCACTGTGCCAGACGGTAAAACAAGTTACTTTCACCGCGCAACAAACGGAATGACGTTTTATCGAAACTTACGCTGTAACCAATAATAGCGACGGCCCCGTATGACAGTGACAGGGCCAGCACTATAGCGACAGCAGCAAGCAGAAAACGAACACGTAAGGAGAATGGCAGTCTTTTTACTCGCATAGCTATGAAGAGGCGATCAAATCAAAACGATAGCCTTGGCCTCGTACGGTAGTGATGACATCGGCATCATACACCAGTTGCAATTTTTTGCGCAGACGTCCCATCAACACATCAATCGTGTGGCTTTCACGCAATTCTGCATCAGGGTAAAGTTGCAGCATGAGTGACTCCTTGCTGACCACCTTACCGTTGTTACGGATCAGCGTTTCAATAATCGTGTATTCAAATGCCGTGAGTTTAATTGGCGTACCCGCCACCATTAATTCACGACGTGATAGATCGATTTCGAACGGTGGTAAACTGATTAGCTGTGATGCCAGGCCGCTATTACGTCGCATCAGCGCCTGCATTCGGGCAACGACTTCCTCAAGATGAAAGGGTTTCGTCACATAGTCATCAGCACCGGCTTCAAGCACGGCGACTTTATCTTGCCAGCTTTCTCGCGCGGTCAACACTAAAATGGGTAGCTTTACTTGCTGATTGCGCCAACGGCGAATCAACGTCATACCATCTTCAACAGGCAATCCCAAGTCCAGAATAGCGATGTCGGGGGCATGTTCATGCAGGAAATAATCTGCTTCTTTAGCATCGGCAGCCGCATCAACCTGATGGCCCATTTCTTTCATCTGAACGGTGAGGTGATGGCGCAGCAACACATTATCTTCAACAACCAGTACGCGCATGACTTTATCCTTCATTGAACGAGACGATCCAGGCTATGCCTCCAAATTCTAACAAAAAAAGGAGAATTGGGCATTGGCGGTGGCGATGTGAATTATCCACAATCGCAGTAAACTAAATGTAAACAAACGTCGAGGGAATGGAGAAAAAGCCTAACGTGAACCAATAATCAATCGCAAAAAGGACACGAGGGGCAGTTACCCCTCGTGCTCACATATTACTTTAACGTGTCTACCAGCGTTACCGCGTGACCAATGTAGGTCGCCGGCGTCATCGTTTTGAGGCGTGTTTTTTCTTCTTCTGGCAGTGCGAGACTGTCAATAAAGGCCTGAATGCCTGCACCGTCAACGCGTTTTCCACGTGTCAGTTCTTTCAGTTTCTCGTATGGCTTTTCAATGCCATAACGGCGCATGACCGTTTGGATCGGTTCTGCCAGCACTTCCCAATTGTGATCCAGTTCATCCAGCAGTTTATCGCGGTTTACTTCCAGTTTGCTGATGCCCTTCAGTGTCGCTTGATAAGCGATTAGCGCATAACCGATACCCACGCCTAAATTACGAAGTACGGTGGAATCGGTTAAATCACGCTGCCAGCGCGACACGGGCAATTTGGTTGCTAAATGGCCCAGCACGGCATTGGCTAGCCCCAGATTGCCTTCGGAGTTTTCGAAGTCGATCGGGTTCACCTTGTGTGGCATCGTGGAAGAACCAATTTCACCGGCGATGGTTTTCTGCTTGAAGTGATTCAGTGCAATATAACCCCAAATATCCCGATCGAAATCGATCAAAATGGTATTGAAGCGGGCTATGCAGTCAAACAGTTCCGCGATGTAGTCGTGCGGTTCGATCTGCGTGGTGAAGGGATTCCACTGGATACCCAGCGAGGTGACGAAGCTTTCGCTGAATGCGTGCCAGTCCAGCGTCGGATAAGCGGCCAAATGCGCGTTGTAGTTACCCACTGCGCCATTGATTTTACCAAGAATTTCGACCTGTTGCAGTTGGCGATATTGGCGCTCCATGCGGTAAACCACGTTAGCGAACTCTTTGCCGATGGTCGACGGCGTGGCGGGTTGACCGTGGGTGCGGCAGAGCAGGGGAATATCGCGATACTGCTGTGCCAATGTCTTAAGGGCATCAATAATTTGACGCCAGAACGGCAGAATGACATCACGGCGTGCACAATCCAGCATCAAAGCGTGAGACAGATTGTTAATATCTTCTGACGTACAGGCGAAATGGATAAATTCATTGACCGCGTGCAGGCTAGGCACTGCCGCGACTTTTTCCTTCAGAAAATACTCTACCGCTTTCACATCATGATTGGTCGTGCGCTCGATGGTTTTGATGCGCGCAGCGTCAGTTTCATTGAATTCTGAGACAATTTTATCAAGGAAAGCGTTTGCGTCGGCGTCAAATGCAGGAACTTCCTTGATTTCTGCACAGGCTGCCAATTTTTGCAGCCAGCGGACTTCAACCTGCACACGAAATTTCAGCAAACCAAATTCACTGAAAATAGCGCGTAACGTGCTGACTTTATCACCGTAACGACCATCAATCGGGGACACGGCGGTCAGTGAGGATAATTCCATCGCAAGCAACTCCTGGGGTGTATTTATCAAAGTATAGGTTTAACAACACATAAATTAAAAACGACAACATAAGCAACGTTTAGGCGTTGTGATGATGTATGGGCGGCCACAGCACCGTTTCTTTAATGTCGCAAGCGACCGCACATGGATTAACAACGGGCCAGTATCTGTTTGGCTTCTTTCACCAACCGAGCGCGCGAAAACATCAGTTGCAAACGCCCACCGCCGACCTGTTGCCACAGCACGGCCGCACGGATACCCGCTAGTAGTGCGGCGCGAACTTTGGCCTGCACCTGCGCATTTTTCAACACTTCCGGGGAACCCGTTACCTGAATTCGCGGGCCCAGTGCACTGATGACATCAACATAAATCCCTGCCAGGGCGCTGATAATCGTCTCAGACATCAACTCGAAATGTTCGAGTTGGCGTGACAGTTGGCTAATACGGTTACCCAATTCGTCGAGCGCTGCGCTATTACCGCTTAACTTGCGCTCAAGGGCAATCAAACTAAACGCATAGCGTGATAATTCTGCACCTACGCCTTTGGCGCTGCTGTTTAAAATGCCCAGTAAGGTTTCCAATCCGACTTTTACATTACGCTCATCGCCACCGAATACCGCCACGGTAGAACCGGGATTCATATCCAACAGGCTGTTGAGCGAGGTTTGCAGTACGTCATTATCACAGTGACCATGGTGCGCCAACTGTTGAACCAGATGGGCAGATTGGCAAACGCCCGCCAGAGCCAGCGTGATGTCCTGATAATTTTTAGCCACAGGTTACTCCTGTACTCGTTCTTCGATGATGCCGCCGCCAAGACAAACCTCACCCTGATAAAACACCGCAGATTGACCCGGAGTGACGGCAGCAACCGGCGCATCAAAACGAACGCTAATACGTTCGCTATCCAGTGGGGTCACCGTACAGGGAATATCTTCCTGACGATATCGCGTTTTCACGACACAGCGGAAAGGTTCAAGGCGCGTTTGGCGATCGACCCAATGCAACTGTTGTGCGATAAGCCCCTGTGACATCAGGCGTGGGTGATTGTGTCCTTGCGCAACATACAGAATATTGTTCGCGACGTCTTTATCAACCACATACCAGGGATCTTCGCTGCCCTCTTTGACACCGCCAATGCCTAGTCCTTTGCGCTGTCCCAAAGTGTGGTACATCAAGCCCTGATGCTGCCCCATCGGTTTGCCGTCATCGACGGACAGGATAGGTCCCGGTTGTGCAGGTAAGTAACGTGCAAGAAAATCTCGAAATTTGCGTTCACCGATAAAACAGATACCGGTGGAATCTTTCTTCTGTGCGGTTGCCAGACCAAGGCGTTCTGCGATACGGCGCACTTCAGGTTTTTCCAGTTCACCTACCGGAAACAGACTTTGCGAAATTTGCTGGTGGCTGAGCGTGTAAAGAAAATAACTCTGATCTTTGTTGCCGTCTTTCCCGCGCAACAAACGCGTGGCACACCCGCTGTCATGGCGGCGAACATAGTGACCAGTAGCGATATAATCAGCCCCTAAGTCTTCAGCGGCAAATTCCAAAAACGCTTTGAATTTTATCTCTTTGTTACACAGAATATCGGGGTTGGGCGTGCGACCTGCACGGTATTCCGCCAGAAAATGTTCAAACACATTATCCCAATATTCCGCAGCAAAATTGACGGTGTGTAGCACAATACCCAATTTGTCGCATACGGCTTGCGCATCGGCCAGATCGGTAGCGGCAGAGCAATACTCTGTGTCATCGTCTTCCTCCCAGTTCTTCATGAACAGGCCTTCAACCTGATAGCCCTGTTGCTGTAACAGGTAGGCGGAAACGGAAGAATCGACACCGCCGGACATCCCGACAATGATTTTTTTCTGGCTGTTATCTGACATGGGCGTCTCACGAACTGAAGTGTTGACGCGCGGCTCAAAGGACTTCAACGCGTCAGCATGAAAAACAAGCGGCATATTTTATCATGATGTTGTCAGGGCTGCATGGCTAATCCTGCGCATTGGGTATTTCAAAAGGCCAGTTAAAGGCTGCCAACAGGCTGAGCGGATAGCGTTCTGTCGTCTGATAGCAGCGAATACTTTCTGCCACCAATGGCGATCGCAGCTGCGTGGAATGCAGAATTTCCTCGGCGGTGAGCCAGTGACAGCAACTGATATCGTTGTCATGCGGGGTAGTTGGAAGTCTTGCCGGGAGATCAATGGCAAAGCAAAACCGCAGAAACGGGGTTTGATCGGGAGCAATCCACTGGTGAAGACGCAGAAAAAACTGCGGCACTGCGCTGATGCCGGTTTCCTCCCACAGTTCGCGTCGAGCCGCCTGAATCAATGTTTCGTTAGCCTCAAGGTGCCCTGCGGGCTGGTTCCAGGTTGCCTTTCCGTGAATCTCTTCTTCAACGATTAAAAAATGGTTTTCAGCCTGTACCACACAGGCCACGGTAACATGCGGTTTAAACATCGAGAATTTCTCTCCAGGTGCCAGGCGGTAAATGGTCCAGTGTCTGATTGGCCATACCGTAGCGTATCAGGCGTAGGGTTGGATAGCCTATGTGCGCTGTCATGCGACGCACCTGACGGTTTCGCCCCTCATGCAGCGTGATTTTTAGCCAACTGTCTGAAATGGTTTTTCTTTCGCGGATCGGCGGCACGCGTTCCCATAGCCACTCAGGGGGATCAACAATCTCTGCACCTGCGGGCAATGTCATGCCATCTTTCAACGGCAAGCCACGGCGAAATGGTTGCAAATCGGCCTCTGTCGGGGTGCCTTCAACCTGAACATAATAGATTTTCGCGGTTTTTTTCCCCGGTTGAGTGAGTCGGGCTTGCAGTTTTCCGTCATTAGTGAGAATCATTAGACCCTCGCTATCACGATCCAACCGTCCTGCGGCATAAATATCAGGAAAAGGGATATAGTTTTTCAGGGTGGTGCGGCCTGCTTCATCGGTAAATTGCGGAAGCACGTCAAAAGGTTTGTTGAACAGAACGATGCGGCGCGGCGCAGTGGATACCGCACCTTTACGCGAGGTTTGCGAGCTGAATCGCTTAAGGTTGTGATTTTTAACCGAGAATTTATTCATCATCTTTATAGCCGAGAGTTACAAAGGCATTATACTCGAAATGGTTTGCGATTGGCGCGGGCAAAATATTCAAGTAGTATTGACGCGCATCTTACAAATCATTAACAAAATTGCGCTCGAAGGAGAGGTTAATGGAAAGCAAAGTAGTCGTACCAACAGACGGACAAAAAATCACTGTCGATGCCCAAGGTAAGCTGAACGTTCCTAATAATCCGATCATCCCCTTTATCGAAGGCGACGGTATCGGCGTGGATGTGACTCCTGCGATGATCAATGTTGTTAATGCCGCAGTGAAAAAGGCTTATGACGGCAAACGCGCTATCTCATGGATGGAGATCTACACCGGTGAAAAATCCACCCAAGTGTATGGCAACGATGTGTGGTTGCCGGAAGAGACGCTGGATTTGATTCGTGACTACCGTGTTGCGATCAAAGGCCCGTTGACGACGCCTGTCGGCGGCGGTATCCGTTCTCTGAACGTTGCTCTGCGTCAACAACTGGATCTCTATATCTGCCTGCGTCCGGTTCGTTATTACGAAGGCACACCAAGCCCGGTTAAACAGCCTGAGCTGACTGACATGGTGATCTTCCGTGAAAACTCCGAAGACATTTATGCGGGTATCGAGTGGAAAGCCGGTACAGCGGAAGCTGACAAGGTGATCAAATTCCTGCGTGAAGAGATGGGGGTGAGTAAGATCCGCTTCCCGCAACAGTGTGGTATTGGTATTAAGCCGTGCTCTGAAGAGGGAACAAAGCGTCTGGTGCGTGCCGCCATTGAGTACGCTATCGTCAACGATCGTGAATCTGTGACGTTGGTCCACAAGGGCAACATCATGAAATTCACCGAAGGTGCGTTTAAAGACTGGGGCTACCAGTTGGCACGTGACGAATTCGGCGGTGAACTGATCGACGGCGGACCATGGGTTAACATCAAGAACCCGAACAGTGGCAAAGACATTATCATCAAAGATGTGATTGCCGATGCGTTCCTGCAACAGATTCTGCTGCGCCCAGCGGAGTACGACGTTATCGCCTGTATGAACCTGAACGGTGACTACATTTCCGATGCGCTGGCTGCTCAGGTCGGCGGTATTGGCATCGCGCCCGGAGCCAACATTGGTGATGAATGCGCGCTTTTCGAAGCGACTCACGGTACAGCACCGAAATATGCCGGTCAGGATAAAGTGAACCCTGGTTCAGTCATTCTTTCCGCTGAAATGATGCTGCGCCACATGCACTGGTTCGAAGCGGCCGACCTGATTGTTAAGGGAATGGAAGGAGCGATCAAGAACAAGACCGTGACCTACGATTTCGAACGTCAGCTGGAAGGCGCTAAGCTACGGAAATGTAGCGAGTTTGCTCAGGACATCATCGACAATATGTAATCCGCTGTTAAGCGTGGGTTAACATTAGGGGCCAATTTCGGCCCCTTAATTTTTGTGCCAAAAACCTTTCCCCAAAACTCTCCCCAAAACTTTTCCCCAAAACTGTACAAAAGCTAGGCTGTTTTGTTGCCGATAATCACCCAATCCTTGCCCCTGTCATCGTTGTATTTGTCGGTCATTTCCTTTGTTCGATGCCCCAATAATTTTTGAGTATCGATTCCCTGATCACGGTAAAGCCTTTCTGACAGAGAGCGCTGTTCGTGAAAGGTTGGTTCGGTTCCGGCATCCCATTTCAGGCCGCTTTTGTCTCGCGCTTTTTTAAACGCTGACGTCAGTGTCTTGGTCGAGACTTGCCCCCCTCTGGGAGCTTGGGAGGTCGCATGCCTAAAATGGACAAGGTATTTACTCACCACAGCATCACGGCATTTTGCTACGACTTCACGTAAAGATATATCCAGGGCCTCACAGCGAATAGATAAAGGAATTGCCAGGCGAGAGCCTGTTTTTTCCTGCTCAATATGCAGCATGTCATCCCAAATATCGGCAAATTTCATATTGCAGATATCGCCAAGTCGTTGACCCGTCACGATCGCCAATAGCATTCCGCTCTGTAAGTAAGGGCGCTGCTTTTTACTCATTTCAAAAATTACCCTCCATTCCTCAAGAGAGAGCCTTTGGCGTGTAATTTTGTTTCTTGGTTGCCTGGTGGCAAGGGCAGGGTTTTGCCCCGGGGGAACATGGCCGGAATGCTGAGCCTCTTTGAAAACATCGATTAGCACCATTCTTACGACTTGAGCCATGCGGCTGTGTCCATCTTCTTTTACTGAATCGATGATTTCTGCAATATCTACGGCAGTAATATCCTTGATGTATTGCATGCCACAGTGCTCACGGAAAAGCCGCAGCGGTTTATTTTTCTGTTTGAGAGAATTGGGTTTCAATTCACCGTGATCAAGACGGTCTTGTTGCACCTGAAGGTATTTATCAATCCATTCCGTGACCGTAATTCCGGTACGAGTATTTTTCATCCTCGCAATACGTTCGTTAACACTCAGTATTTGGCGTGTCCGTTGCTCAGCGATGATTGTATTGGCTTCTGTAGCTACCTGTTTCGCCTCTGCTTCATCTGTGCCTAAACTGTGAAACTTCCCTGTCATGGGGTGCTTGTACTGCCAATAAACATTCCCTGTTCGTTTATCCAATTTGCAATAAAGATTAGGAATGTCGATTTTGTATGATCTCGGTCTAGCAGCCATCAGCAATAATCCGTTTTAATCTTGGGTTAGCATTCGCGGGCAATTGCGGTTCAGCTAGAATCCCAATGAAACGAGCCTCACGGTCTACCATCCATAACCGACCAACCCTTATTGCTGGTGGTGCGATCATTTTCCCTTTGGCATATTTTTTGAGAACTCGCTCACTGGGAGCCATTTCGCCGAACTCTGCATGCGCCCATTCAATTAAAGAGATCATGCGTGACATAGTTCCTCCACACCGATTAATTACCCGCCTGACTGCACTCAGGCGCGCTTCTGTGATTCAGTAGTTATGTGCCTTGATGTACACATTATTATTGGCTGGTGTTTCTTCCAGAATCACCCAGCCACGCCCATACCAGTCCATATAGTCACGTATCTCACCAGGACCTATCTCTTTGCTTGAGAGCTTCCTTGCCTCTTTGATAATGTCAGTCGTTGACGCTACAAGCCGGTTTCTCTCATCTCTGCGTTGTGCGTTGTAAAAAGCACTCGCGAGCAAATCTTTATGTCTCATGCATACCTCGATGTTAATTGCGAGGCGAGTATAAGATAAAATACTGTATGCATGAACAGTTGTTTTGTTACTCCTTACGCATCGGAACCAGCGGAATATAAACATCGGTATCAGTAGCCGCATCTGGCTGCTGCTCTAATGTGAAGCACACGCCAGTGAAGCGGTTCATGTAGCGAATTGGCACGACCGGAGAGTTGCCAACAAAAAGAGGCGTTCCATGCTTGAGATTTAGTTCTCGCCCTGTTTTTGTCCAGCATACGGAGCCATGCCCCTTAGCTCTTTCATCAACATGAGCGACCGGCCCGCACCCTTTAGCCCAATCTATGCCACTCCAAATCGGAGAGTTGCAAGCCTGGAGCATGGCGGCGATTACTTTTGCTGACCTGCCGGCATACTCCGTAATCGACACATCGCAACCAACATCGCATCCATTTTCATCTTCACCGCGAATATCAATGGTGTCGCTATCGATATCTTCTGACTCGTATTGAGAGAGGTATTCAAGCACGAAAGCGCAATGTTCAGCTTCTGTGCGCACATCATCCGGCACCGTGTAAGGCTGGCCGACTAAATCACCTTCATGGTTGAACGTTAATGCCCTAAATTTATCGACAATGCGTCCCAGCGAATTGAAATTCATGAACGGCACTTCCCGATAACCTTTTTTCTGGTCGGGCCGCCATGTGACAGGAATTCCACCAGTCATTTCGGCTACTGCGTCACGCAGCTCATCAAATGAAACAGATCGCAGTGTGTAAGGCTGGCTCACGCGCTGTTTTAGCGATTCTATTGCGTCAAATATCTGTGACGGCTCGCCGTTTACGTCATCGGCAGGGATATCAAGCAGATCGGTAATTGTTGCGAGTGTGAGGCATGCCCCGGCAAACTCATCTTTCCAGTCGCTTACTGGCTGACTTATAGTTTGCGGGTAATGGTCATCGTCCCCTGCCAATTTTAAGTGCTTGTTGGCTTTCTTAAATGCCTCCCGCATCCACTCTGCGCCAACAACCCATGCAGTATCTTGATCGGGACTAAATCTGAGAGGGGCATTCGCTGAGTCCGTTAGTTCAGGCTCAAAAAGTAGTTGTCCGCTCTCATCTGGCGCTACGGGCAGGGGAGGAGCTTCGTATAGTGATTTTGAGTGCCAAAACTTCACTTCGGTAGCCAACATTCTTGCCGCATTTGCCACTGAGCCTTCTTCATCCTGATTTCTGATGTTGTCCAGCGTAGCCTCACTAAGACGAGGCATATGATCAGGCAGTACTACCGGCTTCTCCGCCGCTTCACGGCGCTGCAACACTTCACGAGCAAGCGCTTCAGCCTCACACGCTGGAATCATAACGTTGTGCTCAGGGCCATACGTTTCACGCCACGACGCTATTTTTTCCAGCCTTTCTTTGCTTAAATCAGTCATGCTGCACCTCCTTGCTGGTGGTTCTCATCACCCAATACCCAGCGCAGAGCGGCAGCATAATCACCGGTTGCAGCATCAAGAGCCTTGGTGATTTCTTTCCGGCTTTTGAGCTTAGGTTTTGCGTCACCCAACACTTCGCGCTGGCGGCGAACGCGTTCATGCCCGGATACACCGCTGGTGGCCTGGACCAGTTCCTTTACCTTTTCCCGCTGCTG